>CAVDPO010000068.1:0-6339 GCA_963610855.1 Segatella copri | reverse complement strand
CCTTATACTGTTGCAATAACTATTTCTTTATTCGTTAATTCACTTGATTCTGTTGCGCTGTTAACATCTAACGTATAAGTGATAGCAATTGGCTCCTCGTTTCCTTTAGTATACTTGAAACTCAGTGTTACAGAATTAGATGTATATGACGAATTGTCTGTATATTCTAATGTTATCTCCGCACCAGTTCCAAGGTTTTCAAAAACACCATTATCAAGAAGTGTTTGGTCTGTAGATGTCGCTTTTTCTTTGTGTGTTGGAGCTGAACCTAGTTTCTCACTGCCGTTATAAAGATATAGAGTTCTTCCATTATCAACTGTAGAACCCTTTACAGTATCACCTCCTGTTGGTTCACTAGAAAGTAACCACCCACTCATTCCAGAGAAAACAAGAATATTCTTCTTAAAGTATACATCAATTGTGTAATTGTCCTTGTTCTCTTTAATTGAATTTATTGTTATGTCCTCAGTATTAGGAGTTCCGTCGCTTTTACTTGTGGTTCTTATCCAATAAGTTTCATTTCCTGTTTCATGAATGTCGCTAATTGTAACCGTTGGGACGATAACGTTTCCATCACTGTTTTTCTTATTCTTGTATCTTACTGTAAATGAACCGGTTCCATTGGTGATTTTAACTGTGTCAGTCTTTTTGCTTGTAGAATCGTTGTCATCGTATGAATATGTAAGCTCCATCTCTTTATCTACATTTGGACGAGAAGGAATAGAACCATCCATAAAGTTGAAAGATATTGTCTTTGTTGACCAAATATTGTCACAACTTATAGTTACAGAATTTGAATTGCTCATATCAACAGTTATATTTTCTCCTGTGTATTCCCAGTCAGAGCCTGTTTCTATATCGCTTATTGTAACTGTTGGAGCACTTGATAAAGAACTTAGATAAGAAATTGAAACAACAGCTGTTCCATTTGTTACAGAATTATTCTTGAGTGTTCTTTCTTCATATCCGTCATCGTATGAGTATGTGTAAGAGAAATTGCTTGTGTTTGTAATATTTGAAGAAGTTGTTCCTGTTGAAGTGCTGTCTTTGAAATTAATAGTTAAATTCTTGCTTTTCATAACAGATTCCAGTTTGAATTCATTACCATAGTTTGATTTCTCTGATTGTACTGTGTATGCTTCATCATATTTAGAATTAAGGCCATATTCCTTACTAAAGAACAAGAAATAAACCTCAATCTTGTCTGCATCTTTTCCATAATATGGAGAATTAGTTTTCCATCTTAAATTTGAAATTGAGAAGTTTCCAGTTGAATCTGTAGAAGTATAAAATGCAGAAGTATCAATGAATTCTGCTTTATTTGTGCTGCTGTTGTAACGACTTATTGCAGATTCTCTCTCATCTTTTGAAGAGTATGCAAAAACTCTAACTCCGCTTATACCTTGTTCTGTATCTGCATCAATTACTTTTCCACTTATAGCTGAATCAAAGACAGCAGAGCAGCTTGTCAAAACAAGTAAAGCTACGACAAGTGCCAAAGTGATATTGGCAAGTTTTTTCATTAATTTATTCATTTCTCTTCTCCTGTAATTTCATTAATTTCATTATTGCTATTAGAATTGGCATTAGCTTTTTTGGCTTTCTTTTTATAAACACGCTTGAGTTTTGATTTTTCTAGCATGTAGTAATAGGCAGGCATGATATAAAGTGTGAGAATCATACTTGTTGCAAGTCCTCCCATGATGACTTGTCCAAGTGGAGCATAAATTTCTGCTCCTTCACCCTTGGCCACAGCCATTGGGATAACACCCAAAACAGTAGTAAGCGTTGTCATGAGAATAGCTCTAAGTCTAGTAGCTGAGCCCTCAGCTGTTTCTCTATCCAAAATAGCTCTTTCACTCTCATAACTGAGCATTCCAAGGGTATTGGTATATTCATCAAATTCAATACCTTTCATTTGCAATAGCTTTTCGCGGTCTGTTTTTCGTGCAAGGTTTGCGTAGTCTGCAATAACAATTCCATTGTTAACAAGCATACCAATGAGAGAAACAATTCCTAGAATTGAAACAATACTCATTGATGAACCAAAAGCAGACAGCGCAACAACTGCGCCAATGATACAGAATGGGAAAAGTAGCATGATAAGAAATGGCTGGTCAAAACGCTCAAAGACAGCAACCATGACTAAGTAAACCAAGAACATTGCAATAAGAAGTGCTTGTATCAATGGTGTCATTGATGTTTCAACAAGGTCTCCAAGGCCGCTTGTCTTTGTAGAAATTCCACTTGGAAGTGGGTTCTCTTGTAAATACTGGTTAATTTTCTTTGTTACGCTGTCTGTACTTTCTGTTGTAAGTGTTGCAGACACAGTAAGAGAAGTTGCTCTATCATCATGGTTGATTTGAGAAAGACCTTCATCTAGTGTAAGAGTTGCAACGTTTGAAAGTGGAATTGTAGCTCCCGCAAGGGACGTTACTTTAATATCGTTGAGTCTGTCCGTAGTAAGCTCTTGATCTTGGATATCTGAATAAAGGTGTATATCATAGCGGTCATCACTACCTTCTTCGCTGTATTTGCCAATATCTGTTCCATAAAAGAGTATTGCACTTGTAAGTCCAGCTTCTTTTGCTGGAACACCAAGGCTTGTGAGATAGTCATAAGTTCCATTGATTACAGCTGTCTTCATATCGTTTGAAGCGCTTATGCTTGTTGTCATTACTTCTGGGTATGTTTTGAGCTGCGCTTCAATACGCTCTGCTGCTTCATAAAGAGCTGTTGTGTCTTCTCCAACTAGCATGAGACCATAACCACCACCATTAGAAACAAGGCTTACAAGGCGGTCAAACCCTCCATTTTCTACACTAATTGTGGCATCTGGGACATTGGAAGATAAAAGTTCCTGCATTTGTAACATAATCTCATGAATGTCTCTGTCTCTATCTTTAACACTTGTTAGAACTACATGCATTGCACCTGTATTCTTTGAAGCTTGGGACATTGGAGACATATCTTTGCCAGAAAAAACAACATTGGTCTTTAATTCTGGTACGTTGGCAATTACAAGCTCTTCAATCTTATTCATTGCTTCGTGTGTTTCTTCAAGTGAGTATGTTTGCGGAAATTCCACATTTACATAGAAGTCGCCGTTGTCAGTTGACGGGATGAATGTAAATTGCATATTAGGCAAAATGTATACGCTAAGAAGTACAACAAGAATGGCGGTAACAAGAATGAAAGGAATATGGCGTTCTACAAAATAGAGACTTCGTGCATATAGTTTTTCAACCTTATTAAGGCCCCTAACAACTATGTTTTCTCTCTTTGGTTTTCGTGCTCCATCGTCTTCTTTGAGAAGTTTTTTCATCAAGAAAGGAATGTATATGACAGCAACAAGTAAAGATGCAGAGAGCGACAACATAAACGTTACAGATACGTCTTTTAAAATTTGTCCTACAAGGCCACTCATCATTGCAATTGGCAAGAAAACGACAATTGTTGTAAGCCCTGATCCCATAACTGAGCCCATGACGTTGTCTGTTCCAAGGAAGATTGACTGGTTTACGCTGTAAAGAGCCTTCCCGTCTTTTGTCTCTTGGTAGTAGCGGTACACTTGGTCCAAAACCAAAATTGCGGCACCAACGATATTTCCCAACGCAACAACTATTCCAGACAATGACAATAGGTTAATTGTGATTCCCATTAACTGCATGCCAATGAATGTGAAGAAGATTGATAATGGAATAGATAGACCAATGATAATTGTAGCTTTCCAGTCAGATAAGAATATGTAAATGACAAGAACAGCAATAATGATACCCAGTACTCCAGATTCAATAACTGTAGAAAGAGAAGAGTTAACAAGTGTTGAGTCATCACTTATCATGCTAAACTTAAGAGCTCCACCGTATTTTTCTTCTTCGTCTGCAAGAATTTTCTTTATTTGATTGGTAATTTCTATTGTGTTACCATCACTTCGTTTACAAATATCAACGCTTATGACTTCTTTACCATTTTTAGTAACAATGTAATCATCATCTTTGTAATCGAGTGAGATGTCTGCAACATCAGAAAGTCTAATCATTCCTCCATCAAGCGAATAACCAACTGGAATTGAAGCAATTTCTTCAAGCGATGAATACGTTGAGTCAAATTTTGCATCAATAGAAGAGCCTTCAAAAGAAACAGAGTCCAAAGGTATTGAGTAGTTGCTGTATGAAAGCATTTGGAAAACAGCAATAGGGGAGATTCCCCGGCTATTTAAGTCGTCCATTCTAAGTTTTACATCAACTGTTGGTGTTTTAGCTCCATTTACTGTAATTGTAGATACACCGGATATTTGTGTAAGAAGAGGTTTGATTTCGTCTTCTACATACTCTCCCAAAGAGTTAATATCTCCGCTTTCGCTTTCAACAACAAATGAAGCAATAGAAAGCATAGACGTTCCACCAACTAGTGCGTAAGGACGTCCTTGAAGGCCGTCTGGCAAGTCATCTATAAGATCGTCAATACGGTTTCTAACTTCGTCTATTTCATCATAAGGATCTACACCGTCTTGATATGTGATAGATATAATTGAAGCACTGTTTATAGATTGAGACGACATACTCTTAAAGTTTGGTAGAGTTACAAAATCATCTTCTAGAATGTTTGTTACAGTCTCTTCAATATCTTTACTTGAGGCTCCTGGGTATATTGTGAGTACATAGACCATTGGGTTAGAAATGTCTGGTAAGAACTCTGTGTTCGTATCAGAGACAGCCATAAGTCCAAATACTCCCAATGCCAACAGCGTCATTGCAATTATTACGGGGTGTGCAACAGGATATCGTGTAAGTTTCATTGTTAGTTTTCCTCTACAATATTTACAGCCTGTCCTGCAAAGAGGTCATTTTGGCCTTTAATGATGAATTTCTCATCTTTATATTCTTCAGGAATTATTACGTATTCACTTGTAGTGAAAGCATTTGAAAGATCTATTCTTTGGGCTGTGTAAGTAACATTGGCATTGCTTTTTGCAGCATCATTGGTATTGGATTTGTCTCCTGTGTTGTCGCTAGAGCCACTAGAATTGTCAGTTGAAGTATTGCTATCAATACCAGTGGTATTGTCATTGGAAACCTGTACATAGTAAGCGCCACCATCAAGTTTCATAGCTTTTCTTTCTATTGAATATCCAGTTTGTGTTTCAATAGCAATTGTGACTTTTACATACATTCCTGGATTAAAGAATGTTGGGTCGTCAAGTTTTAGGTATAGCTTAAAGTTGCGGCTTGTAGCATCTACATAAGGAGATACAGCTTTTATGCTTGCTGTTGTAGATACTTCTTGCGAATACTGGCTTGCGGGTCGAGTTACTGTAATCTTGTAATTTGACGTGTTTCCATTGTTGTAAGCTTGAGAGAATAAAGCAAAATACTGCTCTCCTAAATTTAGATCAACAGTTAAGTCGCTTAAGTCTGCAATGATTGCAATAGGAGTTCCTTTTGCTGCTGTACTTCCTTGACTTGCAACAGTCTTTAGAATTGTACCGCTTGTTTTTGCTGTAACATTAGTATAAGAGACTTGAAGTTCTGCAAGCTCTAATTGAGCCTTATAAGCATCTCTTTGGGCTTTTACAGTATCATAGTCTTGTTTTGATACGCTTTGATTGTTATAAAGTTTCTCAACTCTTTCAAAAGAGCTTTGATAGCCCAAATAAGCAGCCATTGCTTGATCTCTTTGTAGTTCGTATGGCTCTGGGTCTATTGTTGCAATAATATCGCCCTCATTTACATAGTCACCTTCTTGTACATTGTACTACAAAATTGTTCCATCCAAATACGGAACAACAGGAATAGTTGAATTTGCACATACATAAGAAGAAAGAGTGATTTCCTTTGTGAGCGTTCTCACCTGTGGGGTTACAACCTCAACAGGGGAAGTTGGACGTTCATAAGTGCTTTCTGTTCTTGTTGAATAGAACCATTGCAAAAACAAAAACAATGCAATGAAAATAATGAACAATCCTAAATACAGTAATACAGAATTCAGCTTTTTGTTTTTCATGAAAACCTCTCCAATTAACGGAGCAAAAATACAAACAAAGTTTAATTTTAGCAATGCTTAAATTTATTGTTTCAACAGTTTTTCGTTATAATGTATAAATTCCAACACTTGTATAAAAACTGTTTGAGTATATATCTAATTTCTTTATATATTTACAGTTAATTATTTTAGTTTTTTCAAAATAATAAAAATTTTAATTCCAACACTTGTTCTTTTAACGACAAGTGTTGTATTATTGCTCGTATGAGTGAAGTAAAGCAATCGCAACAAGTGAAACAAGTGCAACAAGATAAACAAGTGCAACAAGATAAACAAGCGCAACCAGTTCAGCAA
>CAVDPO010000067.1:0-4212 GCA_963610855.1 Segatella copri | reverse complement strand
GTATTACTCTGTCTCCCTCGTCAACAAAAAGAGAGAAAACAAGACTTAAAGCACTCGTTAAGCCACTTGTTACAACAGGAAGAGAAACATTTTTACCCTTCATTGTTGGATTTTTTTCATACATTCTTTCTTTCCACAATGCTCTAAGAGCCGGAACTCCTCCCATTGGAGCGTACGGAAAAATCTCACTTATCTTCATACTTGGTGCAAACTGTTCTCTCATGGGCGCAAGACACATAGCAGTCCCATGCTCCAGAGCAACACCAATTGTTGCATTAAACTTATTTGCTTTTTGCTTGGCTTCTGCCGATTGGACTATTATCCCCTTTGGAACATACATTCGCTTACCATAACCCGATAACATAGTCCCAACACACGTTGAATCTAAAGTTTCATTTAGTTTTTGTGCAAGTTGATGCATATAAGTCCCTCCAAAAAAGATCCAATAAAGCCAAAGCAATTAAAATACAACTATTAAAACAACAAACCTTGGTCTAGTGAAACAGGGCGTCTGTTGTCTGCAAGTGTTTTTGTCATATACTCTTTGTTCAAAGAAAGCTCATTCACAAAACGAACAAGCAAGTCTTCAGAAACTAAGTTTTGCTCGTTAAAAAGGAACATAAGGGCTTTCTCTGCAATATAATAAGGCTTAAGAGAATTAAAATAAATCTCCTCGTTTGGATTTCCTTTGTACCGCGTACAAATGTTCTTGTAAAGTTCGCTTTTTTTGATGTTGTATTTTAAGTTTTCAATCTCGTTTCGTAAGCGTTTCACGTTGCCTTTGCTAGCTTCTTGAGCAAGAGGTTTAAGGTTAAAGAAAGTATATTCTTTGCCGGGCAAGAAGTGGTGTTCGTCACACCGTGATGCATAATTTGGACTTTCAGAACCAGTTTTGACACCGTCTCCTCCTACTACAATTAAAGGGTCAAAATACAAAGCTGGACATTCAACGCCATCAACATCATAGTATCTATATGTATAGAAAGCATCCTTTATGCAATCTTCATGCTCGCAGTACGCTGTAAGAGGAATGACATCAGTTGCAATATCAAGCATAAGGCGGGCCGATGCATTAAAAATATCGCGCCTAAAATTAAGAATAAGTGTTGGGAAAATAAACATTATCCCTTTTTCTACGCTTGCATTGCGCACTACATACGCAAGCCTCTCGTCAAAAAAAGAAGCCTCGTCTATAATATAAGTCCCAACTGTTGGATTATCTTCCAAAACTTTCTCAAAATCAAAAGAATCTCTTATGTGGGCAATATTCTCACCACACCTAATATAACCACTTCTAAAAGCCATTGCATCTTGAGGATACTCTTGAAAACGTGTGCCATCTAACTGACTTCTTATGAAAAAGACATGTCGTCTATCAACTTCCCCTGTGCTTGTAAGATCTCGTACTTTAGTGCCTTTCTTTTGTGCAACAGAGGCATCACGCCATACACGAGCCGCAAATTCTGTCTTTCCAGAGCCCATTGGGCCTATCAATAGGACTCTCCTGCCAGGGCGAGTGAAATCAAAATGAGAAAAAGATTTATGTACTTCTAGAGTTGGAAATCCAAGACTTTTTAGAAAATCCTCACTTGAATCTATAGTATCAATTGAAACCATATGCTGTCCTATTTTTTTAATGATGTTTTTTCTTTAATGAAGTTTGTCAAAACCTCTATTAGTTTCTCTTATTTACTTTCTTTTTGTCCTTGTATTATTGCAATTCCAGCACTACAACCCAATCTATTTGCTCCCGCATTAATCATTTTAACAGCATCTTCGTATGTTCTAATACCACCGGCAGCCTTAACCCCAACGCTCTCTCCTACTGTTTTGCGCATAAGAGAAACATCTTCTTCTTTTGCTCCCCATTTTGAAAAACCTGTGGAAGTTTTCACAAAATCAGCTCCAGCTTTGGCTGCAAGTTGGCATGCACGAACTTTCTCTTCTTCACTTAAAAGACACGCTTCAATAATCACTTTCAAATGCTTGTCTCCACATGCTTTTTTTACTTCTCTAATATCTTCTTCTACGAGGTCATCTTTTTTATCTTTCAAAAAGCCCACATTTATGACCATGTCAACTTCTGTTGCGCCATCTTCAATTGCACATTTTGCTTCATAAGCTTTAGCTTTTGTGCACATTGCACCAAGAGGAAAGCCTACAACTACACAAACATTCACACCAGAGTCTTTAAGCTTTTGAGCGCAAAACTTTGTCCAACAAGTATTTACACAAACACTTGCGAAATGCCATTGTTTAGCTTCTTCGCAAAGTTTTTGAATTTTATCTTGTGTTGCATCAGCAGCAAGTAGTGTGTGGTCTATATAAGATGCTATATTTTCAATCTTTCCCATGGCGTAACTCCTTTTAGAGGTTTTCTTCAAATTAGCTTACTCCAAAAAGGCGCTCTTAACAACTCATAAAGACGTAGGGGTTCTTTTTTACTTGACTTGAGGTTGTTGCAACAATACTGTTATTTTCAATGGTTTTGTGATTTAGCAAATCCTCTTTAAGAATATTATTATGGTTAATTTTATACTGGGAACATGGCAAATTGTACCGTCTCATGGTTTTTGGAGTGGTCAAGACATCCAAGAAAGTGAATCTTTATTGTCGTATGCTATACACTCTAATATAACAGCTTTTGACACTGCTCAAAGTTATGGCAAAGGACGAACAGAGCAAGTCTTGGGCAAAATTCTCTCAAGGTTTCCTTCTAAAGAATTTACAATAGACACTAAAATTATGCCAACAACAAAGGACCCTTTAGAGGTAGTTAAAATAAGTCTTAATAGATTACACACTACCAAAATAAATAGGTTATACCTTCACTGGCCTCAAACCGGTTTTGATAATGCATCTTTTATATCCAAATTTGGGATTCTCAAAGAAATGGGGATAATAGAGAAAATCGGCCTTTGTAATGCGCCTTTGGAATTTTTGAAAAGTATAGTCTCCCAGTTAGAAGAAAAAAATATTGAGATAGATTGTTTGCAAATGCCAATTTCTTTACTTTGGACAAGAGAATTGGATGGCCTTGTTGCTTTTTGCCACGAAAAGAACATTGAGCTTGTGTCGTATAGTCCTTTAGGAATGGGGATTTTGTCAGGTAAGTACCATAGTGCAAACGAGTTAAATGATGCAAGAGCTTCTTTGTTTTGTTTCAAAGACCCGTGCAAAAAGGCATTAGATGATTTGCTTGCTGTTTTGCAAGAAATCGCTTTGTCTTATAATGTTTCTTGTGCGCAAGTTGCGTTGGCATGGACTGCCTCGTGTGGGGTTGATACTGTTATTTTGGGAGCAAGAAATTCCAAGCAACTTAAGTCAAATGTAGAAGCTTTATCTTTCAAGTTGCAAAATGCACAATTTTTAGCTCTTAAGAAAGCAGGCGACTATTTGGCACAATGTAGTAAAGATATTTGTAGCAATATTTTTTCGTATAATTGGTAAAAGTGTTGTGAGAAAGTTGAGAGAAGTGTCGTGGGCGTAAGGGCGTTATTAAAAAGGAGTTTTGCCAATGAGAATTTTGAAAGAAGAACGCACAGTTGAGATTGTAGTAAGAAAGTCTCACTTTATTGCAATTGCAAAAGCCTGTTCTTCTCCTTCTAATGTAAAAATTCTTGTGGATGAAACTAGAAAAAAATACGCAGGAGCTACCCACGTTGTACATGCAGCTGTTATGGGAAATCAGTTTTCTTTTTCAGACGACCACGAACCTAAAAATACAGCGGGGCGCCCTGTTTTAGAAGTTCTAAAAGGTTCTGGGATAACAAACATAATTGTACTGGTTGTTCGTTACTTTGGAGGAACTTTGCTTGGAACTGGAGGCCTTGTAAAAGCGTATGGAGATAGCGCAAAAGCTGTTCTTGATGGCATAAAAACAGAAGAGCTCGTTGAAAAAGACTCTTTTAAGCTAGAAATAGGGTATGAACTGTACGAGAAGGCTAAAAGGCTTTTAACTTCTTTAGAGGCTGTCATCACAAATGAGGATTTTGGAACGTTAGTTTCTATAACAGGAGAAATTCCAGCTTTTTCTTTTGAAAAATTACAAACTTCACTTGCAGACATGTCAAACGGCAAATGTCAGTTACAAAAAAATTAAAATAACTCGTCAAAAGAACTACGAGTTACTAAAGAGGTTTGAATTGTTAGGATTTTGAGACCGGGAAGATTCGAACTTCTGACCCTCAGATCCGCAATCTGATGCTCTAT
>CAVDPO010000066.1:0-12921 GCA_963610855.1 Segatella copri | reverse complement strand
AGACAGGAAGAAGCCCAACGACTAGGAAGAATTTTACGCCCAAAACGCAACCCTTGTTACTTCTACTCAATTGTAAGCAAGTACACAGTAGAAGAGGAATTTTCTGCCAACCGCCAAAAATTCTTGGTAGAACAGGGCTACAAGTACGAAGTTAAAGAAATTTGAATGTATTTTAGAGGTTCTTGCAAAAACCTCGAAAGGAAAGATAGAAACGTGACAAATAATGAAAAATTCATAAGCCTTTTGTCATCAATTGACGAAGATTATTACTTCCAACTTGCCACAACTTTTTTGGGGAAAGTTACAACACCTTTTCACAAACCAGACCTCTCTATGCGCATTGCGTCTTTCTTCTCTAACGTAGCTAATCAAAAAAACATTCTATCTTCTTTAGATGAAAACGAAAAACAAATGCTAGAGTTTATCTCAATCCTTGGCCTTACGACAAAAACGCAACTGGAATCTTTTTTTAATAAGACCAACTCATATTTGCTCCACTTAAGACTAGGCAATCTTTGCGACAGACTCATTCTCATTTGCACAAAAGAGGGCTACGTCATAAACCCGCTACTTGAAAATCTCATTTCTTCTATTGGTTTTATTGAGAGAAACACGCAAGAGCCAAGCGATGTAAACCCTTATGCCGATTCTAACGTTCTAAGGGCCATAATTAACCTCCTTTCAAATGGCCTTGTGCCTTCAAGAGAAGCAAATATCCATCATTTTTATAAAAGCGGGAAACTATTAGAAGTTTTTCCAAAATTCCAAGAAGAAAACTCTATTAGAATCTTTGAGTTATATAAAAGACTACTAATACAAACAAGTACAATTGAAAAAAGCTCGTTCAATATAAACATTAACAGAGATATGTGCAAAAAACTTTTTGGCCTAAACTCTTTAGATTTGAATTTAGCCACAATTCAAACAGCTTATGGCCAAAATGTTGCCACCTCATGTGCAAGATGTCTTAATGTGTTAGCAAAAATTCCAATACAAAGATCAAAACTTCTTGCTTTGCTTAATGCAACCGCTAAAGAAAGTGTAGACGAAAATCTTATAAATGATCTTTGTGCTTTAGGGTTAGTATACGAAAGTGACAATCTAATGTTCTTTAATAATGCTGTTTTAGAAGAACCAGTTGAGATGTCAGCACTTACTATAGATACAGATTTACAAGTCTCTTATTTTGGAGTACCCAAGGAAAACGATATCCTATTTTTGTTTTCTAGTATACAAAAATGCGACAATCTTGTTGTATACGCCATCACAAAGGATAGTTTTTCAAGAGCCTTAGACATTGGGCTTACACGTGAAGAAATAGAAAATTATCTAAAAACACAAGAAATATCTTCTAACAATTTTGTTTTACAAATGTTAGAACAATGGGAAAAAGCACTCTCTAGAATAAAGTTATATGACGGTCTTGTATTGGAATGTTCACAAGAACTTGCAACACTTATACAACAAATTCCAGATTTATATGACAACATTATTGCAAAGCTAAGTCCATGTATTTTCTTAATGAAAAGTTCAACTCAAAGCCAATGGAGAAAAACTCTTTCAAAAGCATTAGACATGGAAAACCTCCCTGCTCCAATAGAAGAAAAAACATCACAAGAATTAATTGGCTTCACACTTTTCGACCATTTTAACGTAGGCGCAGAAGCAAATTTCACTGTTTCTGTCATAAAAGGCGCACACCAAGAAGCACAATTTTTACATGACAACGCTTCTCAAGTTGCAACTTCTTGGAATGATACAAAAAAAGACCTCTTAGATGATGCAAAAAACAAAGGATGTCTTTCAAAAGAACTAGAAGAACTTATAGATGCAAAACTCATAGTTTCAAAAAGCCAAATTTCAAAAGATTTTAGATACACAGCAAATCCAACAGTCGGAGGATTTGACTACAACGCAAAGTTAGCTCTTATAAAAAAAGCACTAAAATCTAAAGCAAGCCAAGTTTCACATCCTCTACGTCTAGAACTTTTAGATGAAACCTTTATAGCAATTCCTTTAGAGATAAAAGGAACAGGCGCAAATGCAATCTTGCAAGCTATTCTTTTACCTAATGGAGAAGAAAAGAACATAAAAGTGGGCTCTATCTTTCAAGTTTCAATAGTAAGGACTCCTAACTTTGAAACTGTGATAGACTCTAATACAGTTTTTTAGTCTTCTAAGCCAAACTCGTTTTCGTACTCTTCACTTTTTGAAATCCACTCTAATTCTACAGTTTCTTTTTGAGCTTCAAGTTCTTTAAGTTCATTCACAAGCTGTCCTATTTTTTGAGAATCACTGTAATTTTCATGTAAATTCATTAAAGCTTTAACTTCTGAAATTTTCATTTCAAGAGAATCGGTTTTATCAAGAAGTTCTTTCAAAGTTGCTTTGAGTTTATTTTTCTTATTTTTTCGCCTGTTTGCCTCAGCCCTGTCTTCGTTGGACAAAGAACCTGAGGTCTTTGCATATAAAGATCTTTGTTCAATTACAAAATCGCGAAGTTTTTCATCATTGGTCTTGGCTTGGAGTGTAGACGGTTGCAATGTAGAAGACTGTGTGGTTTGTCTCGCAAAAGAAGCTTTAGATTGTAAGCTGGGCCCGTTTTTAGGTTGCATATTAGCTTGTAGAGTAGTTCGCATTTTAGGTTGCTCTTTCTCCAGTCCAAGACGCTGGTCCATCTTCCATTCAAAATAATCGTAATCGCCATTGAAGAACTCAGGAGAATCAGCAGAAAGATAGAGTATTCTATTTGCCAATGCCTTAATAAAGTATGCATCATGGCTTACAAAAACAATCGTTCCTTTGTAGTCTTCTAGCGCTTTAAGAAGCATGTCTTTTGAGTTTATATCTAAGTGGTTTGTTGGTTCATCTAAAATAAGAAGATTTGCTGGCTGTAAAAGAATTTTTAGTAGTGCAAGTCTAGACCTCTCACCTCCAGAAAGAACGCTAATTTTCTTGTATATGTCGTCGCCTGAAAACAAAAACGACCCCAAAGCATTTCTTATGGCACTTTCAGTTCCAAAAGATTGGACCTCAGAGAACACAGTTCCTTCCATATCTAGAGAATCTTGAGTATCTTGAGCATAGTAACCAACTTTAACACCTGAGCCAAGCCTTGCGGTACCAGAAAAATTTGAGTCTTTTTGAGCAATTATTCTTAACAAAGTGCTCTTTCCAATACCATTATGGCCTGTAACAGCAAGTCTTTGGCCCTTAGGAATTAACATATTAAAATGGTCGAATATCACTTGATTGCCATATTTTTTTGTCATATCTTCAATAATTACGACATCATTTGGACAATGTGGTGGTTCTGGAAATGAAAATTGCAATTTTTTTAGATGAGAAGGAACTACAACTGGTTCTAGTTTTTCAAGCTGTTTTATACGACTTTGAACTTGCCTACTTTTTGTAGCTTTGTATCTAAACCGCTCAATAAATTGCTCAGTTCTTTCAATCTCGCTCTGTTGTTTTTTATATGCAGCCTCTAGTTGCTCTATTTCTAAACGTCTTTGACTTTCATAAAAAGAGTAATTTCCACTGTAACGAGTAAGTTTTCCTCTAAAAAGTTCATATACTTCGTTTACAGTTTCATCTAAAAAACCCTTGTCATGGCACACTATTAAAAGTGAGCCTTTGTAACTTTTAAGATACTCTTTAAGCCATGTTCTTGCTTCTATATCCAAGTAGTTTGTAGGCTCATCAAGCATCATCAAGTCTGGCTCTTCACATAGAACTTTTGCTAGTGCAATACGCATTTGGTACCCGCCAGAGAACTCACAGCAAGGTCTATTCATATCATCTTGAGAAAACCCAAGACCTTTAGCAACAGAAAAAATGACAGCTTCACGGTCATAATAAGAACTATCCAACAGCTCTTCTTGCAAAGCATTTAATTCCAAAAGTAAAGAATCAACAGAAGAATTTATATCAGTTTTTGAATGTGTTTCAAGAAAAGTCTCAATCTCATGTTGCCTATCTAAATTCACTTGAAATCGCAAATACCCCTTCTCTATTTCTTCAAAAACAGTCTTATCGCGAAATACAATATCACTTTGCGGCAAATACGAAATTCTCATACCTTTGGTGCAAGTAATTTTACCACCGTCACAAGGAATAATTTTTGCAATTATCTTCATCAATGTAGTCTTGCCTTCGCCATTTCCTCCGGCAAGAGCAGCTCTTGCATGTTCACCTACAACAAGAGATACATTTGTAAGAATGTTGCGCTCTCCAAAAGAGAGATTTATATTTTGAACTTGAAGTATTCCCATAATATAACCTTAAAAAGGTTTTTGCAAAAAACCAAAAATTCTTTCTTGAGGTTCTTACCGGTTTGTTTTATGAAAACAGCTTATGTTTTGCAAAAACTTCTAGTCCTAGTAAAAAACCTGTGATACTCTACCATAGATGGCTAATATTCATCAAGGAGACAGTAATGCTTTGTCTTACGCTAAATGGGCAAACAATGGCCCAAAACATGGATATACTAGAAGAAAATAATGAGTATATTGACATTTTAGAACTTCGTTTAGATACATTAGATATAAACAACAAAGAAGAACTTCAAAAAGCTCAAGCATTCCCAAGCCAAGTTTCAAAACCTGTAATACTGTCATTTAGAAGGAGTGAAGAAGGAGGACTTGTAACTGTTTCAGAAAGAAAACGTCTTTGCACACTTGCAAAAGTCATCCAAGGAAACTTCTCATACATTGATATAGAAACAAATGTAAGAAAGCCATCTCTTGAAAATTATGCAAAAGAGCATGGAATAAAAATCATTAAGTCTATGCATTTTATGAATGACTTTCCAGAAAACTTAGAGCGCAAAGCCTCTAAAATAGCCTTAAACGGAGATATTCCCAAAATAGCAGTAAATATAGAACTAACAAAAGACTTAATTAAGTTATACGCCCTTAGCAAGAAATTGTCTCATATTGAGAAGAAAATTATAATAGGCATGGGAGAATTTGGGTTTTCTTCAAGAATTTTATATCGCAAGTTTGGCTCATTTTTGACATTTTGCGCCGTAAATGACCCAGCCAAAGTAGGCCTTCCCTCCCCTGAAAAAATGCGTACCCTTTTTAGAGCAAACGAAGTCTCTTCAAACACAAAAATATACGGCATTTTGGGAAATCCTGTAAATCACAGTTTTTCACCAGAGCTTCACAATAAAGGCTTTCACAAAATAGGATTAGACGCAATCTATGTACCATTTAATGTTGATGATGTACGTGCATTTTTCATTTTGGCAGACCTACTTTGCCTAAGTGGTTTTTCTGTAACTGTCCCATACAAAATGGCTGTCATCCCTTACCTTGCAAAATTTCCACGAGAAAGCCGCCAAATTGGAGCCTGCAATACTGTCGTAAGAGAAAATGGTAGCTGGAGCGGAAGCAATACCGATTATTCTGGGTTCTTATCTCTCATAGCAAAACCTCTATCACAAAAGCTCATAAAAAAGGCAATAGTCATAGGAGCGGGAGGTGCAGCTAGAGCTGTTGTTTGGGCTTTACGAAACAATGGCGTACAAGTAACAATTCTAAATAGAACCCTAGATCATGCAAAAAAACTTGCTCTTGAGACAGGAAGCTCTTATGACAGTTTAGAAAATGCAAACGCCTATAGCTTTACATCATCTCTTATAGTTCAATCTTCATCTTTAGGAATGGACGCGCCATCTATGGATGCCTCTCCATCTTTGCAGTTCAATGGAAATGAAATTGTCTGCGACTTGGTGTACCGCCCACACGAAACAGCTTTTCTAAAAAGAGCCTCAAGTTTTGGTTGTACAATCATCCATGGCTTAGACATGCTACTTGAGCAAGGCAAAGTCCAGTTCAAACTTTTCACTGGATATGAATATCCAAAGGAATTATAACTATAGTTGGGCTTACAAACCTCTCCTTACACAAGATACTCCCATACCCTTGCTTTTTTTGCTCATTTTTGACAGAATAGGGGCACTGCGCGTGTGTCGTTGACACCAAGCAGAATATCCGCCAAGAAACGGCAAATGTGGGTAATTGTAAATTACTAGTTACAAATTACAACATTGTCATCTTGAG
Source organism: Segatella copri (assembly GCA_963610855.1). Lineage (GTDB taxonomy): Bacteria > Spirochaetota > Spirochaetia > Sphaerochaetales > Sphaerochaetaceae > UBA9732. The sequence goes on along the minus strand of CAVDPO010000066.1, from coordinate 6,853 downwards.
GTGAGAAATAGTTGAAGGGGACGGGCAACCGTCACGAAGAGGAGTCATTAAAATGGCAGTAGTAACAATGAAAAGTCTGCTCGAAGCAGGCGTTCATTTTGGTCATCAAACAAAGAGATGGAATCCAAAGATGGCCAGTTTCATTTTCTCAGAGAGAAATGGAATTCATATCATTGACCTACAAAAAACAACAGCTTGCATCGTTGAAGCATACGAAGCTGTACGTGCACAGGTCAAACAAAACAAAACAGTTCTTTTCGTAGGAACCAAAAAACAAGCCCAACAAGCTATTGAAACAGAAGCAAAACGCTGTGGAATGCCTTATGTCAACAATCGTTGGCTTGGTGGTATGCTCACAAACTTTGCAACAATTAAAAAATCAATTGCAACATTAAAAAAGATTGAAAAGATGTCCATTGATGGAACATTTGAAAGTCTTACAAAGAAAGAAGTTGCTCTTCTCACAAAACAGAAGGCAAAACTTGAGAAAAACCTTGGTGGTATCAAGGACATGACAGAACTTCCTGGTATTATTTTTGTAATTGATACAAGAAAAGAAGCTATTGCTATTGCAGAAGCAAAACGCCTTGGTATTCCAGTTGTAGCAGTTGTTGATACAAACTGTGACCCAAGTGATATTACATACCCAATTCCTGGTAATGATGATGCAATTAGAGCAATTAGCTTGTTCGTTGAAATCATTGCTAATGCTGTAATTGATGCAGACAACGAAGTAGGAATTCAAATCATTGAGTCTCTCCCTGCAAACGAAGAGGAAGAAGCAGCTCTTGAAGCTAGTGGAAATGCTGTCGTAGATAAAGATGCAGAGGCAGAAGAGGCAGAGGATTCAAACGATACAGAGTCTAAAGACGAGGAGTAAATCTATGGAAATTACAATGGATATGATTAAACAGCTCCGTGAGCAAACACACGCTGGTATCATGGATTGCAAGAAAGCTCTCCAGTCAAGTGACGGCGATTTTGCAAAAGCTGAAGAGTATCTTAAGAAAGTTGGACTTGCAGCTGTTGAAAAACGTGTTGACCGCGCAACTGACAACGGCAGAGTAACATTTGTCATCACTGACAAGAAAGCTGTCATGGTAGATGTCTCTTGTGAGACTGATTTCGTTGCACGCAACTCAGAGTTCAAGAAGCTTGGCGAAGATATTTGTAATCTTGCAATAGAAAAAGGCTATACACAGCCAACTGATGACATGGAAGAGCTTGTTAAAAAGCTCATTGCTACAATCAATGAGAACATGAAGATTAAAAAGATGGTTGTCATTGATATTCCTGCAAACGGCTATGTCATGGGTTACAGCCATGCAGATGGCAACATTGGAGTCCTTGTTCAGTTCAAGGCAACAGACAGCGCAATCTTCAAGAGCGAAGATTTCCAGACACTTGCTTTCAATACAGCAATGCATGTTTGTGCTGCAGCTCCAATGTATCTCAACGATTCTTGCGTTCCAAAAGAATATGAGGACGAACAGCTTGATATCTTTAAGGCTCAAGTTTCTAAGATGGACAAGCCAGAGAAAGTTCTTGAAGGAATTGTTAGAGGAAAACTTGCAAAACACTATTCAGAAATTTGTCTCATGGATCAAGTATTCCAAATTAGCAATGACGACGGACTTTCTGTAAAACAACTTTTTGCAAAGTTCAACAAAGAGCACGGCTCAGATGTTGAAATTGTAAGTTACGAACGCTTCCTTGCAGGAGCTTAATTACAAACAAGAATCAAGGACCGTTCCCACAAGGAGCGGTCTTTGTATTTACTACATTTAATTTATGCTTGTTATGCTTGAGAGTTCTTGCAAAATTATGTTCACATAAGGCTCATTTTGCAAAAATCTCTTGAACTTTATAATTTAATTTGTATCTTTAATAGACAATAGAGGTTCTGCAAAAACCTCTATAATAAACAAAATAGGAACAAACAGGAGCTAAAAATGCAACAGGTGCTTTCAAATTGTGAAGACAAAATGGGAAAGAGCGTAGCATCTCTTAATGCAGACTTCCTTTCCTTAAGAACAGGAAGAGCTTCCGCATCTATCTTCGATAAAGTAAAAGTTGACTATTATGGGCAAGAAACACCGCTTAACCAAGTGGCATCGGTCTCTGTTCCAGAAGCAAGGCTTGTTGTCATACAACCTTGGGACAAGTCACTTCTTAGCGTAATCGAAAAAGCAATTCAAAAGAGTGATTTAGGGCTCAACCCTTCTAACGATGGTAAACTTCTTAGAATTAACTTCCCGCCTCTTACTCAAGACAGGAGAAAAGAGCTCGCAAAGCAAGCCAAAGGGCTGGCAGAAAACGCAAGAATTGCGGTTCGTAATGTAAGACGTGATGGTATGGAAGAAATAAAGAAACTTCAAAAAGCAGGTACAATTTCAGAAGACGAGCAAAAAGATGGAGAAACGAAACTCCAAAAGATGACTGATTCTCACATTGCAAAAATCAATGATATTGCAGCAGCAAAAGAAAAAGAAATCATGGAGGTCTAATGCACCTTGCGCTCATCATGGATGGAAATGGCCGTTGGGCGTCCCAACGGCATTTGCCTAGGAGTGCAGGACATCTTGAAGGCGTCAAAGCCTGTAAAAGAGTCATACTTGCAGCCAAAAAATTTGACATAGAGTATCTTACACTTTATGCTTTCTCAACAGAAAACTGGAAACGCCCAAAGCAAGAAGTGGACTATCTTATGGGTCTTTTTGAAAACAAACTACTAGAGGGCCTCCCTTTTTTCAAAGAAAACAAGATAAAAATATTATGTAGAGGCAATATTCAAGGCCTTCCTCAAAGCGTACAAAATAGCCTAAAAATAATAATAGAAGAAACAAATACTTTGAATGAAATCACAGTTATACTGGCCATAAACTATGGTGGCCAAGATGAAATAGCTAGGGCTTGTTCTCGTTTTATAGAAAAAAATACTGGAAAAAATATACAAAACGTAACAGTAAAAGATATACAATCAAATTTAGATCTTCCTCAAATACCACTTTGTGATTTAATTGCTCGCAGTGCAGGAGAAAAAAGACTCAGCAATTTTCTACTATGGGACAGCGCTTATGCAGAACTGCTTTCAATTAATGACTTTTGGCCAGACTGGGGAGAACTTCAAATAAAAGAATGTTTGGAAGAGTTTTCAAATAGAACAAGAAAATATGGAGGACTGTGATCTATGAAGAAAAATCTAAAACTTAGAATACTAACATGCACAATAGGAATACCTTCTGTTGTAGCAGGTATTTTTCTTTTTCAAGATTACAACTTCATCTTCTTTAGTATAATAGCAATAGTCTTTGCGTTCTTAGGTTCCATTGAAATGAGTAAGATTCTTTTCAATGGAAAAATTGAATTTCTTGCAATAATTGCTCCAGGGCTTCCTCTTGTACAGTATTTACAAGGACTTTATAACTGGCCAGAAGAACTTATGGACTTGCTTTTTATGATTATGCTTCTTACAGCCTTTGCTTTTGAAATAATTAAGGGAGAAAAAGATGATTTCAAAAACTCTCTAGAAAGAGCTTCAAAATCTTGCTTACTTGTAATTTATCCAAGTTATTTCATTACATTTCTTATTAGGATACTTGCATTAAACGGAATTACAGCCTATTCAATAGTTACTTTTATTATATTGGTTTTTTCAAATGACATTTTTGCTTATGTGTTTGGGATGTTATTTGGTAAGGGCAATAACGGCATATTAAAAGCAAGTCCCAAAAAAAGTTTGGCGGGGTTTATAGGCGGTTTTCTTGCAACAATTGGAATTTCTATTGCTCTATTTGCAATATTCGACAACCACTTACCATCATTTAGCCTTGCTAAACAAATCATTTTGGGTGCAGCTATGAGTGTAAGTGCCAATATTGGTGATTTGATTGAAAGCGTATTCAAGCGTTCTGCAGGTGTTAAGGATTCAGGCCATGTTATACCAGGAAGAGGTGGCGCACTAGATTCAATAGATTCACTTATTTCAGGGGCACCAATCTTCTTTATTATTTTTAGCATAAGCCTATAACAGATTACAAAAGGCTTATAATAATCACAAAAAGAGAGCTAGAGAGAAAAGACTAGAGAGAAAAAGAAATGAGAGAAGTCGTAATTCTAGGGCTAACCGGTAGCATTGGTACAACAGCTCTTAGAGGATGTAAACTATTTGAGAACTCAATTCGCATAATTGGCGCTTCTTGTCACAATAAAATAATTGAAGCGCTTGAAATATGCTCAAAAAACAATATTCCAAACCTTTGCATCACGGGCCCAGAACGCTTTAATCTAACAAATAGACCAACAAAGATAACAATTTGGACCAATCTCTCTGAGATGCTCTCCTCTATTTTACCACATACAGTATTAAATGGTATTGCAGGTTCTGCGGGCCTTAAAGCTTCATTTGACACAATAGGCCGTTGCAAAAATCTTGCCCTTGCAAACAAAGAGTCCGTTGTTTTAGGTGGCAACATTCTTTTTCAATATGCAAAAGAAAAAGGAACAAAAATAATTCCAGTAGACAGTGAACATTCAGCAATAGATGAACTTATAAAAGCTCACAAAAAAGAGAACGTCTCTAAAATAATTATTACAGCAAGTGGAGGTCCTTTTAGAAATAAAGAACTAGAAGAATTGAAAAATATTTCTCCAATGCAAGCTATAAAGCACCCAACATGGAAAATGGGACCAAAAATATCTATAGACTCATCAACTCTTGCAAATAAAGGCTTAGAGGCAATAGAAGCTCATTATCTTTTTGGCTTTGATGCAAAAAGTATAGAGGTAATAATTCATCCACAAAGCATAGTTCACTCAATGATAAGAACTACAAATGGCCAAGTGTATGCACAAATGTCTCCTCCTGATATGGTTTTTCCCATTATGAGAGCACTTACAGCCTCCATGCCATCACAAAACATTAAAGAAGTAGGAGAACCGTTAGATTTTACTTCTCTTAATTTGAGTTTTAGCAAACTAGACGAAAACCGATTTCCTTTTGTAAAAGACGCTTTTGAATGTATAACAAAAGAAGGATCATACCCTATTTCTTACAATGCAGCAAATGAAATTGCAGTACAAGCGTTTATAGATGGTAAAATTAATTATACTTCAATAAGAAATGTTGTGAGAGAAGTTCTTGATTACGACTGGAGTTATAGTCCCAAAAACTATAATGAAATTGTAAAAGCACAAGAAAGTGCATTTGAAAAAGCAAGAAGTATTGTAGAGAAAGGAAAGTTTAGAACATGACACTCAATCTCACTTGGTCATGGATAATCTCAATTGCTATAGGACTTCTTGGTATAAGTATAATGGTTGTAATTCATGAGCTTGGGCATTTTCTAGTTGCAAGAATTTGTGGGATATCAGTCCAAGTATTACAATTTGGTTTTGGCCCAGCATTTATCAAATGGGGAAAGAAAGACACAGAATACAGAATTGCCGTCATTCCTTTTGGTGGAATGTGCAAGATGAGAGGCCAAGACGATTTGAAAAATGCAATTGCACAAAAGAAAAAACATATAGAAACATGTGAAGACGGCTCAATATGGGCTGTAAGTGCGTGGAAAAGAATACTTGTTTATATTGCAGGGCCTTTTTTTAACATATTGTTTGCATTCATTTGTTACACTCTCTTACTTACAATGAATACTCTTATCCCATATTCACCTGCAAAAATTGTTGTTGCTTCTGATTATCCTTCTTTATATGAAATTTCTCATTGTGCAGCAAAAGAAGCGGGACTTGAAACAGGAGATTTCATAACAGCAATTGATGGAGATCCTGTTCAATCATATGAAGAAATACAGCAATTGCTTTTATCAAAACAAGACGCATCCTCAATTGAAGTTCAAACACAAAGAGGAATTTTTAATCTTGTTCCAATAGACAACTTATTTGGAATTTTGCCATTTAAGGAAGCTATTGTGGGTCATGTAAATCTAGACACACCAGAGAAGAAAGCCGGACTCAAAGCTGGTGACAAAATACTCAAAATCAACGACAGAACAGTTACAAACATGTTTGATTTACTAGTAGAATCAAGTAGCTCTACTTATCTTACGCTTCTTGTTTCGCGAAAAGGGCAAGAACTTGAGATTTCTTTTGATAACCCTACTTCTACACTCAATTTCACACTTCTGCAACAAACAAAGTCTATTAGTGGAATGAATTTCTTTAGCGCTGTCAAAGTTTCTCTTTTTGAATGTCTCCAAAACTTCAAGCAGTCAATTGTTGCTCTTATAAATGTAATTCGTGGAAAATCTGAGGCACATGACACTTTAGGTGGAACTCTTGCAGCTTCTCAGAGTATGGGAATGTTAACAACAAAAGGATTTGCGGCGGGTTTTAATACTGGAATGAGAACAGTTCTTTTTCTTCTTGCAAGCGTAAGTATCTCACTATGTGTTGCTAATCTCTTGCCAATTCCTGCTTTAGATGGCGGCTTAATCATTTTAAGTCTTGCAGAACTCGTTACAGGTCACACATTTCATCCAAGGCTCTATTTAGCATTACAAATTATTGGGATTTTAATTATAACTTTAGCTTTTGTGCTACTGACTTTCTTCTAGTTTTACAAAAACCTCAATGCTCTCATTAATTAGACACATCTCTATAAAAATTTACAACACAGTTCTTTATTCTCAAGATTCGTGAATGAAAATGAATATTTTTTTGAATAGATATTGTGAAAGGTTTTTGTAAACCTAAATCACAATTCTATGGAGGCCTTTTATGGCAAAAGAAAAACTTGTAGCTTTAGAAAATGACTTGATGTTTGCAAGTGTTATGCAGAACAAAGATGCATGTATTGGTTTATTAGAAACAATATTTGAGGGTCATAAGATTA
>CAVDPO010000065.1:1344-4513 GCA_963610855.1 Segatella copri | reverse complement strand
TCTGTACAGTAGATAGTTACAGCGATTTTTTTAATTTTCAACTGCGGAAGTCGGGGTATACCCCCCCCCCAGCATAAAAGCAAGGAGAAATCTTGTACTGCGAGCGCGCCCGTACAGGTATTTACAAAGGCGCATACAACGACGCCACAATCAACACACTAAACAAAAAGCATTCAAAAGATACTTGACAGTCTTTAGGCTTTAGTTTATACATACTCTTGCATGCCGTTTTAGCTCAGTTGGTAGAGCAAAGGACTGAAAATCCTTGTGTCCCTGGTTCAATTCCTGGAGACGGCATAAAGCCAATTCCCATGCGGAGTTGGCTTTTTTCGTATCTTATAGTTACATCTTATGATAGGAATTTTATGCAAGCAAAAAACAACAACATAATTTTAGAAAAAGCCACAATGCGCAAAAAAATGCTTAGCATAATAAAAAATGAAATAAAACCTAGCGCTCAAGAAGTGATGCAAAAAATAACATCACTTGATAACTATAAAGAAGCAAGTATTTTGATTGGATATTGTCCCCTAAAAAGTGAAATAGATATTTCGCTAGTACTAGATAAAGCCATTGAAGATAACAAGAGAGTCCTACTACCAGATCTCAAGCCAGGATACTTTAGAGAGGCAAAAAAGGACTGGAGAGATCATCTTATAATACTTGAGAATAAAACAAAAACTGTTGACACTTATGAGTTAATAAGTATAGTAGACGACATAGTATTTAACGATGTAGCTGTTATCGTCTTGGTACCCGCTCTTGCCTTCACAAAGGACGGAACCAGACTAGGAAGAGGTTCTGGCTATTATGATCAATTATTGAAAAAAACTAGTGGCATTAAAACAACCACAAGAATAACCACAATAGGAATATGTAGTAAGTCCCAACTTGTGGAAGAACTACCCAAAGAACCACATGACCAAAAAGTCAATATGGTTGTCGCTTTTTGAATAACTAGTTTTGATATATGCGCAGATTATTTAAGTATGCTTTAGGGCAATGGAAATTATATTTAGTATCAGGTATTGCCTTGATAGTTGGTGTGTATTGTTCAGCTTTGGGCCCCAAATACATCCAAAAAATAATAGACACTTGTATTGTAGATGGGAAAAGTGAATTATTTTTTACTATTGCTATTCCCCTACTTGTTTCATACCTTGTAACAGGCCTTTTTAAGTACGTACAGGAATTTGCATCGGACTGTATAAGCTCTGCCATGCAAAAAAGTATGCGCCGTGATGTTTTCCGTAGCATAATGGGTGAAGACCAGTACTTCTTTAGAGAGAACAATCCTGGCGAGCTCATGAGCCGCACAAAACAAGATATAGAAACAGTTGGTTTTTCTACGGGTTTCATTTTTATTTTTTTGGTAGAAATAGTTATTCACGTTATTTACATGACCTATTGTCTTGTAAAAATCAACGTAACAAGTGCAATTGCGTCTTTGATAATAATGCCAATTATTGCAGTGCTTGCAATTTTGTCAGAACCTAAAGGCGTAAAACTTTCAGATCAAAGATCAGATGACATTGCAGACATGAACCAAAGCGCAACAGAAAGCCTTTCTGGAATTAGAACAGTTAAAGCTTTTGGTAGAGAAAAAACTGAATCTCAACGTTTTGACAAGCATAACAGAATGTTCTACAAGCATTCACTACAACTAGATAATCTTTGGGCTAACTGGATAACTCCAATGGATGCACTAGCTAGAATAATGCTATTGCTAGCAATTTTGGTATCTGGAATACAAGTCATTGCAGGAAAGATGAGTCTAGGACAACTTACAGCTGTAACACAGTACACTAGTGAACTCTCATGGCCAATGATGGAAATTGGGTGGCTTTTAACAGAGGTTGCTTCAGCTCGTGCATCTTTGAAAAAAATTAACAAGATTTTAAATGCAAAGCCTCAAATTGTTGATGGTCCAATACACTTAGACAAGCCAAGTGGCTCTCTTGAATTTGACCATGTAACACTAGAAATAAATGGAGCTAAAATTCTTGATGATGTCTCATTTGACCTCAAAGAGGGAAAAACTTTGGGTATTATGGGCACAACAGGCAGCGGAAAGAGCACTATTGCTAATCTTGCAATGCGTTTTGTTGACCCTACTTCTGGCTCAGTTAAGACTGGCGGAATAGACCTTAGAGAACTTGATCTTTACAGTGCAAGAAATGGAAAAGCAATAGTAACTCAAGATATTTTCTTGTTCTCTGACACTATTAATGCAAATCTTGATAAAGGAATGAAAGGTCAAATTTCACAAGAAATCATTGAGCAGTCAGCACGAGATGCAGCAGCTCATGACTTCATTTCCAAACTTTCAGAAGGATATGAGACTATCATTGGAGAAAAAGGCGTTGGTCTTTCTGGAGGACAAAAACAGAGAGTTTCCATTGCAAGAGCTTTAGCATCTGGTAGACCTCTGTTGATTTTTGACGATGCGACATCGGCCTTGGACATGGAAACTGAAAAAATGGTTCAAAAAGCCATTCGCAAACATGGAAAAGTAACGATGATGATAATTGCACATAGAATTTCAGCGGTCAGAGATGCCAATGAAATTATTATCCTCGACCGTGGACGTATTTGCGAGCGTGGTACCCATGACACTCTTATGGCGTTAAAGGGAAGTTATTACCATACATACATGACGCAATACCCAGACGACTTGCAAACTTTAGAGCAAGATAAAGACAGTCAAGCATCACAGTCAAAGGTAGACGTCAATGGCAAAAATTAAGAGGGATATATGGCTGTAAATACATATAAACAAGATGAAAAAATCTCAAAATCCAGCAAACGTAGCACTATGCTACGAACTATAGCTTACCTTAAGGATTATAAATTCCAAACTGCCATGGCAATAATCATGATAGTTGTGGAAACACTCATTGTTGCAATAATGCCAACACTTAGCCAAAGGGCAGTAGATGTAGATATTGCTAATGGAGATGTGCAAGGATTAATAAGAACATTGGGAATAGCTGCAATTTTGGGATTAGCAATTTGGCTTTTAACTATGGGGTATAAGAAAATTCTTGCAGCTGTAACAAACAAAATAGTGTACGACATTAGAAAAGAGGCATTTGATCATCTCCAAACTTTGTCTTTGTATTATTTTGATTCAAGACCAACAGGAAAAATCTTAAGTAGACTTATAAAC
>CAVDPO010000065.1:0-1283 GCA_963610855.1 Segatella copri | reverse complement strand
TCTCTAAAAGATATGTTTACAAGGCTCATTGCAACACTTATTCCAAACCTTGCACTCATTATTGCGGTTGTCGTAGTCATGCTCATTCTTAATCCTGTTTTGAGTTTGTCTGCTTTTATTGTGCTTCCACTTCTTGTAGCAAGCCTTATACTCATCATGGTGAAAGGTTTTAAGAACTGGATGGATTTTAGACAAAAAAATTCAAACATGAACGCATACACTCATGAGTCTTACACTGGTATTAAAGTCATTCAAGCTTTTAATGCAGAGCCTGAAACAATAGAAGAAGGCGACAGAATTTTGGAAGAAGTCAATTCTTCATGGGTAAAAGCTGTAAAAAGATCAGATTTATTAAATATTGTAATTTTTTGGACACAGGGAATTGGATATTTTATTCTCTATCTCTTTGCGGTCAAATGGCTTAAACTTGGAGAAACTTCTGTTGGAGAACTAATTGCTTTTGCTTCATACATCTCTCTTTTTTGGCAACCAATTAGAGCCTTGGCAGCTGCATTCAACCAGTTTACAAACCAAGTAACAAGCGCAGAACGCGTGTTTGAACTTTTGGATACAGAGTCCATTTTGCAAGAAATCCCAAATGCAACAGCCCTTGACGTCAAAGAAGGGAAAGTTGATTTTGAGAATATTAATTTTGCATACCCTGACGAGCCCAATGTTGAAGTTCTCCACAACCTAACATTACACGTAAAGCCGGGTCAAATGATTGCACTTGTAGGTCCAACAGGAGCTGGAAAAACTACAATTGTCAACCTACTCTCTCGTTTCTATGATCCCACAGACGGCAAAGTTTTCATAGATGGACAAGATATTTCACAAGTGACATTGGCATCATTACGTTCTAGTGTTGGTGTTATGACTCAAGATTCATTCTTGTTCTCTGGAACAATACGAGAAAATTTACTCTATGGAAAGCCAACTGCTACACAACAAGAAATGGAAGATGCTTGCAATAAACTTGGGCTTGATTCTTTCATCAAAATGCAACCTAATGGTTTTGATTCAAAAGTTTCTCAAGATTCGCTATCACAAGGGCAAAAACAACTTGTTGCTCTTGCAAGAACCCTCATTGCAAATCCAAAAATTCTTCTTTTAGATGAAGCAACAAGTGCAATAGATACACAAACAGAGGAACTTGTCCAAAATGGCATGGCTATGCTTATGAAAGGGCGTACCAGTTTTGTTGTAGCACATAGACTTTCTACGATAGTAAAAGCTGACCGCATTTTAGTTATTCAAGACAAAGGCATTGCAGAGCAAGGAAC
>CAVDPO010000064.1:2174-4724 GCA_963610855.1 Segatella copri | reverse complement strand
GCATATTGTATACCAGCTTCATTTTGAGAATCTTTTGGCTTTGCTGATATTACATGAGAAAAAGATAGCAATTTCTTTACAATGGCTTCCTCAAAGTCTTTTTTGTTAAACCTGTCAAAAATAACATCAACGTTTTTATCTATAGATGACACAATCTTAGATATTAGATTGAGATAGCTTCTTTCCATAGTTTTCTGGGAAAAAACAGAATCTCTTTTAATGTAACAGGAATAAATGGTGCAATATTCAAAGCTATTCAATTCTGTAAGCATTTGTAGCTTCAATTTCTGAAAGTGCTTATCCATTTTTGTGGATTTAAATTCTATAAATAAATTTGCCTTTTGCTCCTTAGATATCTTATATTTTTTTGCATGCTTCCTGAATCTTTTATAAGCCATAGTTACATCTGTGGCTGAATTAACAAGCAAGCCCGCAACTATGAAGTATTCTTTGGAAGCCGTCTCATCTACATACAAAATCATGAGGCTATAATAGCACATTCAAGCCAATAAAAATACTATAATTCTTCTCTAAAAGAGGGTTTTGCAAAACAGGGATTTTGTTTCGAATTAATTGTAAAAAGTTGTTTTATTTCAGATTAATTGTAAAAAGTTGATCCAATTTTAGGCTGTTTTTAAGGCGTTTTTGGACTTTGTTTCAGGTTTAATTGTCTTGTTTCAGATGTAATTGTAAATTAACAATTAACAACAGTAGGGAAATTGGGCCCAGAGAGATTTGAACTCTCGACCAAAGGATTATGAGTCCTCTGCTCTAACCGCTGAGCTACAGGCCCAATTGTTTTTCGTGCAAGAAATGTAAGAAGCACGAGACTTCACAAAGATTTTTGCAACTAAAACTACGCTTGTGCATGTAGTATGTGTACGCACGCACAAAACACCAAATGCGAAGTAAAATTAGCATTTTTGCCATTGAATATCAAGTACCCTAGTTTTGAGGCATAAAGCTTTGCAATAGAAATATAAGTTTTAAGAATATTGCAGTACTTCTTTTCTTCTTAAAAGGTTCATTTTTGAAACGAAAGATGTTTTGCTAACAAAAAACTAGATTAAAGGTGCTTGTACAAAACTTGCAAAAAAAATCATAAAACTTGAGTTTATTGCGCATAATCCTTACAATGCCAACTGGGTATTTATGGTATGGAAAAGAGAAAAAAGGTTAAAACATTTTTGAGCAATCATAATTCTTTTGAGCATAACTTTCACAAAAATAACTTGAAAGGTCTTGGCGCATGTGGTCGTAGAGCTGTCTTGATTATCTTAATGCTGGTTATGACAATGACAAGTGTTTTTGCTCTGTCGTTTACTTCTAGGCTCCTTGGTGTTACAACCCATCCTGACTTTTGGGCTGGCGTGTTTCCCTCAAGCGTTCATAGTTTTATTGGCATTGACGGCATAACTCTTTTGGAGGGAAGAAAAACTGAGGTAGGAGCTGAGATTGCTACTGGAACTCTTGCCCGCACAATAACCGTTAACCCAACTACCGGAGAGGCGCTTAATTCTAGCAATACGGAAGACGCTTTAATCCTCAAAAACTCTTACTATGATGTCATGTACGCTTCATGGAAAGCTGGAATTGCACAAGGAATAGGATGGTCAGAACAAGCACAGGCCGATTTCCTTACACTGCGCTTTTCTATTGATGGACAATGGGAAGTGGCGCTAGATCCACTTATGCAAAGCGTTGGGAGAGCGGGGCGGCCTTTTGCAACTTTGACAGATATCTTTGACCCTAATAGTGGTATAGTTTTGCAAGGAACCCCAGATTTATCAGGAGATAGACGACTTTTAAGCCTTAGTTTTGATTTATATGGAAAACTTAATTATTTACTGCTAAAGACCGGTTCTACATCTGGGATAGCTTTAGAATTTAAGTTTACTTGGGCGCCTTCTTTTATGAATTTTTCTAAAGAAGGTGGTGGCGTTGCTGACTTTTGGAAATTTTGGCTCTATGGCGAGGGCGGTTTGATGATTTATCAAGCTGTGGATGAAAGAGGAATGAACAAATGGTCATTAGGCCTTTCCGATAATTTTGAAATGCGCGTTTTTGGGGGAGATCATATTCCAGAATATGCAAGAACTCTAAAAGGGCGCACTTGGTGGTATGAACCAGAGAACATGACATTTATGGCAAGAAATGTTGTCAAATTAGACTACTATGGGCAGCAATTCTTTGGTTCTTGTATTCCGTATGCGTACGCATTTTTTGATTTGAGTTTTTCTGGCGGACAAATTAATAATATAAAAGGTTCAAAAGTAGGTTCTGTGTGGGCTGGTAGCATTGGAATGCATTTTGAATTACAGCTTTTTGGCTTTGTGCATATGTACTATGAACTTGGCAGAATTTTCTTGTACACAGGAGATAATCCTGATTATGCTCCAGGCTTTAAGCTCTCAAATACTATAAGGGTATCGGTCTCTGTTTCTGGTGGTGCTGGAGACATTGACTGGTCTACATAATAAAAGGGGAAAAGAAAATGAAAAAGGGAATGAAAAAAGTATTTGTTATTGCTGTTGTGCTACTACTTGCATG
>CAVDPO010000064.1:0-2164 GCA_963610855.1 Segatella copri | reverse complement strand
AAGCGTTTTTGCTGGCGATTTTAAGTTTATTTTTGCAGAGCTAGACCAGCATCCAGAAATATTGGCAGGTTTTTGCCCAACTCTTACAGCTGTTGGTGCAAGTTATGAGGGTCTTGAGCTCATAGATGGGAATCTCACACAGCTTCAAGCTATAATTGGCGGTGGATATCACCAATATGTTTTGTATCAAGATCCAAAAACTGGCGAGCCTTTAATGGAAAACCTGGGAATTTATGACAGTATTCAACTTCGTTGGAATTTAAGAATGCGCCAAGGATTTGGTTCTTCTTGGGTAGAAGGTAAAGACTTAGTAACAGCATACGTAGGTTATGAGGGAAGACTTGAGAAGAATATTGATTCTATGGTGGTAGGAAAAGAGAGGAAAAGGGGCTATAAGGATTACGATGCCAAAGAATTTGGGAAAAGTGAAATAACTAAACTTAATGACTGGTTCAAAAGCTTTGACGTAGAGCGTGATACTAATACAATGTATCCAGACTTAGCCGGCGGTGAAGTTTCTTTTATGAATAATTTTTACCTTGGTGCAACGTTAAACCTTATGGACGACAAAATGGTTTCAAATGAGGGTTTTCTTGGTGAGCTTAAGATTCAATTTGCTCCTTCATTTCTTAATAAGAAAGCATCTTATTACAGCATAACGCTTAACGCTGTTGCTGGTACTACTTTGTATGAGCTTCAAAGTTCTTCTAATGGAAGGAACTTGCTTTCTATTGTCATGATAGATCGTGTTAATGTTAACTGGACAAATGGTTCTCAAGTTCCTGTTTATGCTCAGCAGGGTGTTTCTTTGGGGCGTAAGGTTAGAGGTTTTAACACAGGAAGTTACAATACAAACTTTACTGTTGTGAATAATTTTGACATTAGATTTGCCGGTCCTGAGCCATTTATTGATGGTATTTTCCCTCGTCTTAATTTGTTCTTTGACATGGGATTTCATACTGGGTCTTATTTTAATACAAAGATATCGGCCTCTAGTATGGCAGAAAAATATGGCTTAAAGCAATTTCTTTGCTCCACAGGTGCCCAGCTTGAAGTGTCGTTTTTTGATTTCATAGATTTGGGTATTCAGGTGTCGTATTTGATTTCTGGCCGTAATATGAGAGACCCGGGGTCTAATGTAATCATTGGAGCAACGTTCTTCCTTGATTTCTAATAGCTTTTAGGCGCAAGTTTTGTCCAAGGTTTAATGAATTGTCTTAATAGAGGCATTTTTGTATAATCGCTCTCATGGAACAGCAAAATTCAGTACATTGGGCGGATATCTATGCCGACCGCATAATTAGAGAAAAGGGACCTAAAGAGGTTTATACCTGTGCTTCTGGAATAACGCCATCTGGCACAGTTCATATTGGTAACTTTCGTGAGATTATCTCTGTAGATCTTGTAGTTAAAGCTTTAAGAGAGAAAGGTAAAAACGTTAGGTTTATTTATTCTTGGGACGACTATGATGTTTTTAGAAAAGTTCCTAAGAATATGCCTGAGCAAGAGCTACTACAAACGTACCTTAGAAAGCCAATTACTCTTGTTCCAGACACTACCAAGCGCGCTAGCAATTATGCTCGTGGAAATGAATTAGATGTTGAAGAGAAACTCCCTATTGTTGGTGTTTTTCCTGAGTATCTATACCAAGCAGAACGTTACCGTAGCAGTCTTTATGCCCAACAAATGAAACGTGCTCTTGAGCTTAAGAGTCAAATAATTGCAATTCTCAACCAGTATAGAACAGAGCCTTTGGACGATTCTTGGTGGCCAATTGCTGTTTTTAGCTCTTTTACAGACAAAGATACTACTACAATTCTTTCGTGGGATGGTGAGTATGGCATCACTTATAGAGATGATGAACTTGGCAAAGAAGAGACTATAGATTTGAGAACAACGCCATACGCAAAACTTCATTGGCGTGTTGATTGGCCAATGAGATGGGTGTATGAAGGTGTTGATTTTGAGCCGGCTGGAAAAGACCATCACTCTCAAGGTGGTAGTTTTGATACTTCTAAGCAGGTTGTTGAACTTTTTGGTGGCCATGCGCCTGTAAGCTTCCAGTACGATTTTATTTCAATCAAGGGGCGTGGGGGCAAGATTTCTTCTTCAAGCGGTGAAGTTATTTCTTTGGGTGATGTTCTTGAGGTTTATACTCCTGAAG
>CAVDPO010000063.1:0-18492 GCA_963610855.1 Segatella copri | reverse complement strand
GAAATACACAAAGTATTCCTACAGTTTTCAGAAATGCCTTTTATCTTGCAAATCCAAAACTAATCTACACGAAACTCATTTCCAAAAACCTCAGAGGTTTTTGAAAAATGGTTTTTGAAAAATGGCTTTCATGCATCTTAGCTTTGCCTGCACGCTGTTTAGAAGAACCTATACAAAACTCAAAAATAAATGGAGGAAGTTTTCATGCAATGTTATTGCCCAAATCCAAATTGCGATTGGAATAAAAGTGTAAATTTACCTAAGACTAAAAGATGGTATGGTTTTCATGGTTTTTACACTTCTCGCCAACATGGCAAAATTCCACGATATATTTGCCGTAAATGCCATACAACTTTTTCTTTAAGAACGTACAGTGACAAATGGCACTTAAGATATGATAGCTATGACATATTGGAACTTGGTTCTAAATGGCTAAAAGGGGAGAGTATAACAGAACTTTCTCAAGAATATGGACTTTCTCAAAATGCAATAAGAACCCGCCTAAAAAGGCTTAGAAACTGTAGCTAAGGCCTTTTTAGCTACAGGGACAAAGTTAAGACACATGAAGACAGTTTGACAAAATTCTCTAAAGGTTTTTACAAAAACATCTAATACCTATTAAAAACTTTTTCTGCAAACGCTGGGAAGTCTTTAACATTTATGGCTGTTCCATCATCAAGAACAGCAATGCCCGTAAAATAACCAAAAACTTGGTGTTGAACTGTTTTTATTATGCCAAGGTTCATAACAGAGCTTCTATCAACAACAGGGTTAAAGCTCATCTCAAAACGCTTGTCTGAACTTTCAAAACTCCAAGGTTTCATTAAATCATCTTCAGGAATTTTGAAAACAATATCGTCAAATTTATGAATTTTTCCGTCATAAAAAATGACATTTTCACTTGCGGGAGTTCTATCTGTAAAACCGTAGCCAATATTAAAGCCAAATCTATGATTGTCAACCATGCCACTGCCAGAGCCCCAGTACCACGTATTCTGATATGTCCAACGACCTCTTCCCCAATCAAGAACGCCCCAAGCATCATTGGCATCAAGATTTTCAAAATCATCCCCTCGTCTTATAATACCACTTGCTGGCATGCAGTTTACTTTTTCATTAAGGTAAAACGCACGTCTATTTTCTTTCCAGCTAGTTGCAATATTCATACTTTCCATTTCACTTGGCTGGCTAAGAGTGAAGTCTGCATCCAGCCCAATGCGCCCATCTGGTAATTTGAGAGTAGGGGCAGCAATCATAATTCTACGTATGGGACCTTTTTTTACAAAAGTAAGCCTAATATTTTTACCAATATATTGACTGCTACTATCCAAAACCGAGCTATGAGAAAGCTTGAAACTCCCAAGGGGAAAGAGCTTCATTTCATCCTGCTGAGCAAATTTGGCACATTTCAAATCTATATATGAGACCGATAATAGCGCAGCATATCCTAAATCACTAATGGTTCCGCATAATGTCCAACCACCATTGAGGCTTGTTATAGCATAGTAGTCCCATTCTTTAATCTTTAGTGCACATGCTTTAATTTTTTTTCTATCATAAGTCCATACAGGATGTCTTGCCCAACCTTCTTCTGCAATAAGACCTTCTTTTGTTAAAAGATCTTGAGATGTTGTTACTTCGTGGTTTCTTTCGCTCATTTATATAACCCCTCTTGCACCAGTATATCATGAAGTGCTTACTATGGCATAAAAAAGACCACTGCAGGAATTTTAGCCCCAGTGGTCTTTTATAATTTTTACGTTTTTTAGGTCAATTCTTTTTCAACACTTAGTTACTGCTTGTAGATGAGAACATTTGAGTGAGGAATTGAACATAGAAATTGTCAGTGAACTTTTCGCTTGCAAATACAGTATAGAACCTGTCGTAAATAGCTTGAGTGCTTCCATAGTAGTTATAGAAAGTTCTTGCTAAAGAAGAAAGAGATGTGTTGGCATCATTTATTCCAGTGACTTTAGCAATTAAATACCCATCACTTGTAGAAATAGCATTTGTTACATATCCTTCGTCAGAAGTGAATAACTCACGTGAAACACTTTCATTTGAAGCAGCCTCATAAAGGCTTCCAGTAGAATCTGCTGTTTCAAGGCCTTGTATATATTGGCTATCACCAATGTTATTAGATGCAGCAGCAATTGTAACTATTGTAGCATTGCAAGAAGCTGCAGCCTCTTCAAAATTAGCTTTAGCTAATTCTTCAATAGAGCTTAGTGTAGCCTCAATGTAAGAGTTAACAGTGGCCTCATCTGTTGAGTTAATATAATATTTTACAAGACTAAGAGTGTCTTCGTCAGTGAAATCAGCAGGAAGAAGACCTGTGTCAACTCTGTAAATAACCCATCCACTTGAAGTCTTAAGTGGCTGTGTATAACTGCCAACTGGGGTTGCAGCAATTTTGTCTAAGTCTGCTGAATCTGCAAGACTTGCAGAAAGAGCAAACAACATGACGTCTCCAACATTGCCATTATTTGAAGCATATGAGTCTTTAGAATACAAAGAAACTGTATCATTCCAAGCAGAGCCTGCATTCAAATCACTGTATGCAGACTGGATTTGTGTTTCATCTGAATTAGAGATGCATGAAACGCTAAAGTTTTGGAAAAGGGATGCATTTGCTTTTCCATATTCTACTGCAAGGTCGTCTGGATATGCATTGTAATTAATTGTGAAATAATCAAAAGACCTTGTTTTTCCAGCAATCTCTGAAACAAAAGATTGCTCTTCTTTTGAAACTATAACAGAACCAATGTCTTGTAACACTGTCTGGTATGGATAAAGATTTGCATAGTAGTTATTTACAAGAATTCTTGAAGCTTCAGGAGTTTCATTGAAAATATCTTCACTAAAAGTGCCATCATCACCATTGTAAACTCCTGCAGAAAGAATGAGGTCATTTACAAGAGTTTGAGGTGCTCTAATTCCAGCTTTTTTTGCATCAGCAGACAATGCTGTAAAAACAACCTGTTGCTGATATGCGTTGTAATAACTGTTCATTAGAGTAGTGTAGTCACCGCTAAGATAAGCTGTTTGGAAACTACTGTCAGACATAAGAGTGTTATAGAACACATTGTTGTTTTCAATGACGATAGGAGTCCCATCATAAGTTCCCCAAGCGCTGTCTTTTTCACTCTTTTGCTGTGAGAACATGAGAATTATGTAATAAAGACTTCCCACCATAAGAAGTGCAAGAACTGCAATAATGATTGTAGTAATTATTCTTTTTGCTGTCCAAGGCTCCTTTTTAGCCTTTTTTTGTTTTGTTTCCACTTTCTTCAGCGAAATTTCTGCTTTCTCGTTTTTGTCATTTGCGTTTTCTGCTGAAGGGACATTCTTATCTGCCATGGAAGACCTCTTGAATATAAATTTTTACGCTATAGCACACCAATATAAACTAGTGTTGTCTTTAGACGTACTCACTAAAAATAACATTATACACTATTTATTGTCAATCTTAGTAATGTTGACAACGCTTGTTAAAAAACCTATATTAGGCAAAGCCATTTACACGGTCCAAAGGGTAGTATAAAAACCCTCAAAAAATGTGTTTTTAGGGGTTTTACAGGGTTTTACAGAGGTTTTGAAAAACCTCAACAAAAACTCTTTAATATAGAAAATTTAGTAGAGAATTCGGGTAGTAGCGCAGTGGCTAGCGCACTTGGTTCGGGACCAAGGGGTCGGTGGTTCGAATCCACTCTGCCCGATACCTTCATCATTTACAGTTCGTTAGTTTTCGTTTTGACTTGCTTTGAAATCTGCTATAGCTTCTTTGAACATTTCTTCCATTTGTGTGGTACAAGCATCTAAGGAGTAGTTTTTTGCAAAGTTAGCATATTCATACTCCATCTTCTTTTTGTACTCTTCGTTTTCTATCCACCAGTCTATTCTGCGTGCTAATGTTTGTACATCTCCAACAGGGAAAAGACTTTGTGGACACAACGCAAATTGAGGTGTTGCACTCATTGGGCTGTCTGCAATAACAGGAACAAGGCCACCTGCAAATGCTTCCATACAAGACATGGCTTCAATTTCTGCAAATGAAGCATGAACGTACAAATCGCACATTGCAATAACATCAAGCAATTCTTGTTTTGAAAAGAACTTCATTATGGGCTTTACGGGTAGTTTTGACCCCTTCGTTTTAAGATATTCTTCTCTTGGCCCTTGACCTGCCAAAATGAGCTGAATTTTATCTTTATACCGGGATTGTGCTACAGCCTCAATCAACACATCTTGTTGTTTCTCAACTGAATAACGACCAACAGTTAAAATACAAAAATAAGGTTCTAGTTCTTTGCTCTTTGGAATTTTTCTATAGATAAAATCGGGATCTATGCCATTGCTTATAACATGTATTTTTGCTTTGTAGCCATGTTCTATAAGTTGGTTTGCTATCATCTTGCTTGGGCAATGAATATGTGTTGCATATTTGAAGTTCCAATTTTTGAAAAGCCAGTAAATGAAATCATTAATAGGTTTGACTTTTCCAAGATGAATAGAAGAAGAAACATTTTCTGGTTGTACATGAAACGCCATAGTAAAAGGCTTTTTTTGCTCTATACATTGCTTGATTGTGGCATTTGTAAGTGCAAAAGGAACATACATGTGAACTATGTCTGCCCACTGAACAGCTTTGCTAATAGTTTCTATGTCATTGGTTTTAGCAAATCTCATTCCTTGTTCTGTAATAATTTTGTCAAAGACTGGTACATGGTAAGTTTCAAGAGGAAAGTCTGTTTGCTCTGCATTTCCTGTGCAAAGAGGTTTAACCTCATGTCCGTGTTGCTCTAGTGTGGCAGCGAACCTGCGAGCCGATATCGTCATTCCATTATTTGCATCAAAAAACTGGTCTGAAACAAAAAGAATTTTCATCTTGCAAAACCTCTTAATTTAGATATTTATGGTATTTATGTATTGTATTTATGGCTCTATTCTAGTCGTGAAAGAGCCTTGTCTATAGAAACAAAACCTTCCCCTAAAACCTCGTACGTATCTTGTATAAACATAAATGCTTGAGGGTCTTCTTCATATACAATTTTTGTAAGCTGGTTGATTTGTCTATTTGGCATTACAGCAATTAAAAGAGTTCTTTCTGCTCCAGTAAAAGTTCCCGTTCCTTTAAGTTCTGTAGCTCCACGATCAAGCTCCGTTATAATTCTACTGCTTATTTGCGTATGTTTTTCACTGAATATAAACGCTGTTTTGGCATAACGTGTTCCAAAACTTAAAATCATATAATTGACCATGTATGTTGAGATAAAAATTGTAATTATGCCAAATAAAGCATGGTCTAGGCCAAAGACTACGACACCTGAGAGAAGAACTAAGCCATCGGCTATAAAAAGGCCTGTTCCTGTTGATAGAGGAGTGTACTTATTGATGATTTGTGCGACAATATCGGTTCCTCCTGTATTTGCACCTGTTCTCATGACAATGCCAATGCCACCGCCAACAAGTCCACCACCAAAGATTGCAGAAAGAAAAATGTCCATTCTGTCGGCATAAGGTAAAATGCCATTGTATCCAGTAAGAAAGCCAAAAAAGCTGGTCCATAATGAGAGTAAGACTGTTCCTGCAACACTTTTGAGCCCGTATTCGATACCAAAAGACAGCACTCCTGCAATGAAAATTGGAACCGATACACATAACATCGCAAGACCTGTGTCAAATCCTGTTAAGTGGTAAATTATTGTAGCAATTCCATTTACGCCACCGCATGAAATTCTAGCCGGAGTTATGAAACAGGCAATGCCAAAACCTGCTATACACGTTCCAACGACTATATAAAAGTAGTCTCTAAATTTGCCATGAGGAATTTTAATTGTTCGTACATTTTCTTTCTTTTTTTCTGCGCACATGTTTAGTTACTATATTAACATTTTAACTGCACTTCAAGTTACTTTTTTCTTTTAGCTTTTCCTTTTAGCTTTTTCTTTTAGGCCGATAATGTTGTTCTATTGGCAAGGGGTACACAAGAGCCCTTTCATTGAGTACTATCATGTTATGCAAAAAGATATATCTCTTAGATTGCCACCGTGGAAAGCAGTAGATGATAAAAGCCTAAGAAAAGCTCTTGGGCTTGGTGCAAATGACAAATATATAATTATCAAGAAATCAATAGATGCACGACGTAAAGACATAATGGTGGATCTAGTTGTTAGGATTAACCCTAGCAAAGCATTGTTTGAGCCTGTGGCGCTAAAGAACGTATCAAATGAGCAAGTAATTATTGTTGGTAGTGGTCCTGCTGGATTATTTGCAGCTTTGGAACTTCTTGAAAAAGGGATAAAACCAATCGTTTTAGAGCGTGGTAAGGATGTTCATTCTCGTCGTGTTGATGTTGCAAAAATATCTACCATGGGTCTTGTGAACCCGCAATCTAACTACAGTTTTGGAGAGGGTGGAGCGGGAGCTTTTTCAGATGGCAAACTTTTTACGCGTAGTAAAAAAAGAGGTGAAAATTCCAAAGTTTTGAATTTATTTGTTCAGTTTGGAGCTCCTGATAGCATTTTATATGAAGCTCATCCTCACATTGGAACTGACAAACTTCCAAAAATTGTTGAAGCTATGCGTAATGCAATTCTTCAACATGGTGGAGAAGTTCATTTTCAAACTCAAATGACAGAGCTTGTTATTGAAAACGGTGAATGTAAGGGGTGCTTAGCGCAAAACCTTGGTTCTTTAGAGAAGTTGTTTTTCCAAGGTCCTGTAATTATGGCTGTTGGCAATGCTTCAAGAGATACTTTTTCAATGCTTTTACAAAAAGGCGTTAAGTTGGAAGCAAAAGATCTTGCAATGGGAGTACGCCTTGAGCATTCACAACATTTGATAGATGAAATTCAATATCATAATCCAAATGGTAGAGGAGCTTTCTTACCTCCCGCAGAATATAGTTTTGCTACTCAAGTTTCGTTACAAGATACTGTAAAAACTAGACTTTATTCAAAATCTACTGTTGGCGTTTATTCTTTTTGTATGTGTCCAGGGGGCTTTGTTGTGCCTGCGGCATCGGATTTGAATCAAATAGTTGTCAATGGGATGTCGCCTAGCAATCGTGGTTCAAAATGGGCAAATAGTGGAATGGTTGTTGAGTTTCCAAGCTGTGTTGCAGGAGATGAGAAGTATGTGCAAGAGCATCCTTTGTGCATGATGCGCCTTCAACAAGAGTTAGAAAATGCAACGTATTTAGCTGGTGGAAGATCTCAAAAAGCTCCTGCACAACGTATGGTGGATTTTGTCAATAATAGAGTGTCAACTTCATTGCCCGCAACAAGTTATGCGCCAGGATTAACGAGGTTTGATATGCGTGAAGTATTGCCTGAGTTTGCTTCTAGCGCTCTTTCTTGTGCGTTTGAGACGTTTGGTAGGCAAGCACATGGATTTCTTTCAAATGAGGCAATTCTTATTGGAACTGAAACTCGCACTTCAAGTCCTGTGCGTATGGTAAGAGATCCCATCACGCTTGAGAGCGTGAATGTGAAATCGTTGTATCCGTGTGGCGAAGGTGCCGGATATGCTGGTGGCATAGTAAGTGCCGCCATTGACGGAATGCGTTGTGCTCTCTCTTGTATAAGCTCTCATTTTCCTCAAGTGATATAGATATCCAATAACAAGAACAAAGAGTTGAGATATAAAACTGTTGGAATATAAAAAAGATCTCGTATAAAAAGAGAGCTTGGAGTCTTACTGCGCTTTCAGGATTGGGGTGGGGAGAAAAATTCACAGCAAGACCCCCAAGCTAGGTTAAATTTATCACAAATGCTCGAGAAAGGCAACATGAAGTTTTACTAAAGTTTTACTAACTTGTGGGGTTTTTGCCGGGGCTTTTCAGGGGTTTTTGCAAAACTGATCTGATGTTTTTTCAAATAAACTTGAATTCAAAAAAGACTTCCAATATGCTCTAAAGAGGTTAATGAACTTCTATTTTGATAGCTAGTTTTGCAAAAACCTCTTTAGAAGCTCTTTTGGAAGTGCTTTTAGGATTTTAGGAGGCTTTGAATGTATTGCATTGGAAAGGTTGTTGAAGACATCTTCTATGTTGGTTCTAGTGACAGACGTCTTGCATTGTTTGAGAATGTGTTTCCAATCCCAAATGGCGTTTCTTATAACTCGTATTTGGTTATGGATGAGAAAACAGTCCTAATAGATACAGTAGATAAATCTGTTTCAAGCGTTTTTCTTGAAAATGTAGAACATGTCCTTGGCGGTAAAAAACTTGATTATCTAATAGTTAACCACATGGAACCTGACCACGCAGCAACAATAGGAGAACTTAAACTTAGACATCCAGAAACCCAAATTGTTGCAACCAAGCGAGCATTAGACATGATAGAGCAATTTTTTGACAGCTCTCTTATATCTAATGCTCATGCAGTGGGTGAGGGCGAGCAATTAAAAACCGGAAAGCATATTTTTACTTTCGTATTAGCTCCTATGGTTCATTGGCCAGAAGTCATGGTCACTTATGACACAACAGACAAAATTCTTTTTAGTGCCGATGCTTTTGGAACCTTTGGAGCCTTAAGTGGCAATCTTTTTGCTCATGAGTATGATTTTGAAACTCAATGGCTAGGAGAAGCACGAAGATATTATACAAACATAGTGGGAAAATATGGCATACAAGTACAGGCCCTCCTTAAAAAAGCTGGAGCGTTAGATATTGCAATGATATGTCCTCTACATGGACCAATATGGAAAAAGAATATTCAATGGTTTATAGACAAGTACTTAAAGTGGGCAACCTATACGCCAGAAGAAAATGCAGTAATGATAGTTTATGCTTCTATTTATGGTGGTACAGAAAATGCTGTAAATATTCTTGCAAGAAAATTAGCAGACAAAGATATTCACAATATTGCAGTGTATGACGTGTCAAGCGTTCATCCTTCTGTTATTGTCTCAGAAGCATTTAGATGTAGTCATATAGTTTTTGCTTCTGCAACTTACAATGCTGGCATATTCATAAACATGGAAACAGTACTGTTAGATCTTAAAGCTCACAACCTACAAAACAGAACCGTAGCAGTGCTTGAAAATGGAAGTTGGGCTGCAACAAGTGGAAATCTTATGAAAAACATCATAAGTTCAATGAAAAATATTACCATTCTTGAGCAAACCGTTTCACTAAAATCTACAGTGAAAGAACATGACCTTGATGCCCTTGATACTTTGGCAAGTTCTATTTCTACCTCTTTAGAGAAATATACTTTAGAGCAGAGCGCATTAGAAAACTCCAATTATAATATCCTAATAGACAAAAAAGCACTTCATAACATTTCGTATGGTCTTTTTGTACTTACATCTAGGGACAACGGATTAAACACCAAAGGGCTAAACTCTCAAGAGTTATCTCTAAATGCAAAAGACAACGGTTGTATAGTTAACACTTTATGCCAAGTCTCTGATAATCCTCTTTGTGTAACAATTGCTGTTAATAAAAAGAATTATACCAATGAGCTTATTCAAAATAGTGGAATTTTTAATGTGAGTTTTATATCTGAAAGCGCAACAATGGAATTATTTAAACGCTTTGGGTTTGCAACAGGTAGAGAAACTGACAAATTTGAGGGTTTTGAAGATGTCTCTCGTTCTAAAAACGGTCTTTTGTATATAACGAAGAATACCAATGCTTTTTTGAGTGCTAAAGTAAAACAAACAGTAGATCTTGGAAGCCACTGGCTTTACATTGCAAATGTTACTCAAGCGCAAAAACTGAGTGATGAAAAGTCTTGTACATATTCACATTATCTTTCAAACATAAAGCCTAGTCCTTTTGTGAGTTCTTCCAATGCTTCCAACGCTTCCAATGCTTCCAATGCTTCCAATGCTGAAAACACTACACAGCCTGCGAATGCGGAAAAAAAGACAGGGTGGGTATGCAAGATATGTGGTTATGTCTATGAAAATGACAATTTACCACCTGATTTTATATGCCCAATTTGCAAACACGGCTCTGATGCCTTTGAGAAAATAAGCGAATAAAGGGGCTCTTGCAAAAACCTCTAAAAATAAAGTTATACTGTTGGTGTTGATATTTCTAAAACACCCATAGGACATGCTTTTGCACATTGCCCACAGGCAATACATTTTTTAGATACTTGCATGACAGTGTCTTCTACCATGAGTCCAAAAGGACATGCCTCACGACATTTGCCACAGTTGTTGCACATTTTAAGGTCTACAACATAAACTCCAAATTGGTTGCGACTTATAGCACCTTGAGGGCAAACACTAGCACAACGACCACATTGAATACATGTTACAGGCCTTGTTATTATGCCTTGAATACCACTTTGGTTTCCAATGCCTTTGCGCTCGCGAACTTGCAAGAATGCAAGGGAAGTTTTCTCTTGCTTAAAGAAAATCTTGGAGCATGTTCTCATACACTCCATACAACCAATACAACGTGCATTTTTGTTAACAATAAGACTCTTTACTTTTCGTTGCGTATTTGAGTCTCCATTGTATTCGTATGGAGTGTGTTCTATTGGCAGTGCAAATCTCTTTATACCATCAAGACGATAGTAGGCGTC
Source organism: Segatella copri (assembly GCA_963610855.1). GTDB lineage: Bacteria > Spirochaetota > Spirochaetia > Sphaerochaetales > Sphaerochaetaceae > UBA9732. The sequence goes on along the minus strand of CAVDPO010000063.1, from coordinate 7,945 downwards.
AGCAATACAAGGCGCAGTTGGAATAGATGTAATTTCTCCTAAACCTTTGCCTCCATTTGCAATGTCTAAGCCCGGTTTTTCAATAATCAAAGGAACAATATCTGGGACTTCGTCAGCTCTAAATAACCCTAATGAACCATATTTTGCTAAAGGCTTACAGTCTTTGAGAGGGTAGTTTTCTCTTAGAGCATACCCTGTGCCCATGATAACTCCGCCCTCTATTTGACCTTCAACATTGGTAGGGTTGATTGCTCGCCCAACATCATGGGCTGCAAGAATTTTATCTATTTTGTGCGTTTTTTCATCTAAAATGGCAACTTGTGTTGCATAACCATATGCTACATGGCTCTTTGGATGTGGTTTGTCACTTCCAAATGGGTCTGTTTGTGCAAGGTATTCCGCATAAAATTCTCTTCCTTCGAGTGCATGCAATAGTTTTTTTTGTTCCAAGATGGGAAGTTTTGAGATGGAGAGAACGATAATATCGGTCTGTGGAAGGGAAGTAGAATTTTGGCTTGAAAGTGTTTTAGAGATGTTTTTAAGTGCTTCTTTTAGGCTAAGTGCAGCTCTACGAGCAGCTTCTCCGGTTACAGTTGTGTGCCTAGAGCCAGATGTCGTTCCACTGTCTGGAGCTTTGAGAGTATTGGCTTTCTCTTCTATAACAAGGCTTCCGTCAAGACCTGTTATGTCGCAAATAATTTGTTTTAATATGGTGCAAAGACCTTGGCCAATGCATGAGCCACCACAGTGAATAATAACAAGAGAGTCTTTGATTTCGAGGTCAACGCGACCAAAATCCAAAAGGCCTACACCTACGCCTGCATTTTTCATAGCACATGCAATGCCAGCATATTTATTGTTTTCGTACTCGTTTTTTACAGCTTCAAGAGTTTCTACAAGACCAGTTGCATTGTCTACAATTTGCCCATTTGGAAGAACTTGTCCTGGGCGAATGGCATTTCTATACCTAATTTCCCAGTGAGAAATGCCAATTTCATCAGCCATGTGGTTTAGCATAGATTCAATAGCAAAACACGTTTGTGTGACGCCAAAACCTCTAAAAGCACCAGCTGGGGGATTATTTGTGTAATAAGAATACCCATCTATTCTAAAATTTTGATAATTATAAGGGCCCGATGCATGTGTACAAGCTCTTTGCAAGACAGGTAGCCCCAAAGAAGCATATGCGCCAGTATCTGCAATTACAGTTGCACTTAATGCTTGGATTATTCCGTTTTCGTCGCATCCTAAAGTAAAATCCATGTCCATTGGATGGCGTTTTGGATGAACAAGAATGCTCTCTGGACGAGAGAGTTTCATTTTGCAAGGACGCTGTGTAAGAATGGCCGCTAGAGCGCAAAAGTGCTGAACTGTAACATCTTCTTTTCCTCCAAAACCCCCACCAACATAGCAATTTTCTACAATTACTTTTTCAGGTGGAAGATCAAGCATTGGAGCTGTTTCTCGTCTTGTGTCATATACACTTTGGTCTGTGGAGTAAATTTTTACAGCACCATCTTCAAGCGGGAAAGCAACAGCCGCCTCTGGTTCTAAGAAAGCATGTTCTGTCCAAGGCGTTGAGTATTTTTCATGTAAAACGAATTTTGATTTTGCAAGAGCTTCATCTACATTGCCACGGTCAACATGAGTGTGTCCCAAAAGATTGCCATTTTGACATTCTTCATGAACTTTTGGAGCATCTTCTTTCATTGCTTCATACGGAGAAGCTACAAAAGGAAGAACCTCATACTCAACTTTTACAAAATCTGCTGCTTTTTGTGCTTCTTCATAAGTCTGGGCAGCAACAATGCAAATTACATCTCCCAGGTAGCGCGTAATTCCTCCAATTGGAATCATAGCATCCCAATCTTTGAGAATATGGCCCACTTTTATAGAACCGGGGATATCTTTTGCAGTAAAAATTGCAAACACTCCAGTTGCTTCCATAGCCAATGAAGTGTCTATTGAAAGCACTCTTGCACGCGGATATTTAGACCTCACTGCAACAATATGGAGCATATCTTTTGCATAAATGTCATCTGGATAGATCCCAACACCGGTGACTTTATCCTTGACATCTACACGCGGAATTCTTTCTCCAATGCACCAGTTGTGATTATTTTTTAAGAATGCATCACTATTTTCTAGACCCATACCCTTGTCTTGTCTAAATATTTGAGCTGCAAGTTCAATAGCTTTGACTATTTTTGCATAACCTGTGCACCTACATATATTGTTTCTAATAGCGTGCTTTATTTCTTTCTCTGTAGGGGAGAGGTTTTCATCCAAAAGAGCCTTTGCACAAATGACCATTCCTGGTATGCAAAAACCACATTGAACAGCTCCAGCTTCTCCAAAAGCATAAGTAAAAATGTCTTTTTCTTTTTGCGATAACCCCTCTACGGTTGTAACTCTTTTGCCTTCCATGTCGCTTACCATGAAAGTGCATGCTTTAACAGCCTTGCCATTGATAAGTATTGTGCAAGTTCCACAAGCTCCCTCTGAACAGCCATCTTTAACAGATGTCAAATGAAGGTCGTCTCGTAGGTATCTAATGAGTTTTTTATCATTATTTACAGTGTATAGAGTATCGTTTACGAAAAAGGATGTACTCACACTCGCATCTCCCTATTAAAAGGTTTGCCTAACGCAGCAGAACCAAGTTTATTAGATTCTCTGTTGAACGCCAACACAACAATAACTAAAATGTATGGAAGCATTGTTAAGAATTCGTAATATTGGAATTGAGGAACAAAGATTTGGACTTGAGTTTGTAGTACTTGAGCAAAAGTGAAAAGCACAGCAGAAGCTCCACCAAAAGAGAATGGGATTAACATTCCAAGGAAAGCTCCCATGCTCATTACTCCTTCACATCCTAGGTTGAAAATGCCAGCTTTTTGGTTGAACATTTCTCCCCTAGATGCCATAAGAAGAGCAGCTGAAAATCTAACAGTAAGTGTAAGAGTGTTAATTATAAAATCCATATCCTTTTGTTTTGTGAGGTCTCTAACCTTCTTACAAGATTCTCACCTTTATGATCTTGTAGCCTTCTTTTGTTATTCAAAATTGTAAATGACAAAAATGCACATGTCAAAAGAAAAGTATTTTTTGTTGCACTTTGTTGCATGTGTGCCTTTGTTGCGTGTTGCGTATTGTCTAAGAGGCTCTATCTTAAGAAGATTCTTTTTTCTATATTTTCATGCCAAGGTATTTTTTCAACGAAATGATGTAATCTTTTAATTGGACAAGAACTTGTTTGTCTTTTGGACTTAAACTTGTATCGTTTAGTTTTTCAACAATCTTTCTTTCTACGAAATTAATGTCATTTATCTCGTTTCCTAGAGGACATAGTAATCTTGTTGAAGCAAAAGATTTCCACTTTTTCAAATTTTCTTCGTCAAGAAGTGTTGGGTAACTACGACATACATGTCTCCACAATAGTTGTGGGCAACGAGAATCTTCAAAATCTAGTTTAAGTGAAAGCCTTTTTTCTGGTGGCGTGTTAAGTATTAGAGAAAATAGCTCTTTATCATGATTTGGGAAAAAAGTGGTATACAGCGCGTAGTCAGGGTCGTTTATTGTCTCATAATGATCTTCTGGAGCTAGGCGTATTTTTTTGATAAGAGATGGTCTATTAAATAATATGCTTTTGTACCTTTCTAAGCATAAATTAACATCAATGCCTAATCTAACACTATCTTCAAAAGACATAGCATTTATGGACGCCAAAAATGGAACTTTATTTACAGCTATCTTAAAAAGGCCTGGAACTTTCAAAATGTTTTCTTCAGTTGCATTCAAAAGAGGTGTTATGTCTTGTCTTAAATCAAAACACACTACATTATTTTCATAATTTGAATGTGGAGTAATTGGAACAATAACAGAAGTACAACCATTTGGATTTGTAAACTGAGCGCTTGTATATACAAGCATCTTTGGTTCTTCTTGTGTGTTTAATAGGTTTTTTACAACAACTTTATTTCTAAGCCTTAGATAATAAGAAAAAAGTTTTGGTTGTTTTTCTTTTATGAGTTTTGCTACAGCAATAGTTGCTCTTACATCAACCATTGCATCATGAGCTCCAGTTTGGTCAATGTTATTGGCTTTTGTGAGTTCTGTTAGCTTAAATGTTGGATTTCCATTTTCTTTTGTATTAGGCCAATTTATGCCATTAGGTCTTAAGTCATGTGTTGCACGAACTAAATCAATTATATCCCATCTTGAACAATGGTTTTTATATTCTCTTTCATAAGGGTCTATGAAGTTGCGGTAAAAAAGGTTGCGGATGAATTCATCATCAAATTTTAATGAGTTGAAACCACAAACACATGTATATGGCTCGCTAAAGATTTCGTTTATTTGTTGGGCAAATTCACTTTCTGGAATTCCTTTTTCTTTTACTTCTTGTGGCGTTATTCCTGTTACAAGACAAGATTGAGGATCTGGCACATAATCTGCTGACAATTTACAATAGAGGATTATTGGTTCTCCTATTGGGTTTAAGTTCATGTCAGTTCTTTGACCTGCAAATTGTGCTATTCTATCGTAGAAAGGGTCGAGTCCAAAAGTTTCAAGATCATACCAAAAGAAAGTGTCTAATGTGAGCATAAACATACTTTAACACAAAAAAACTTGAAAACAAAGCAATATGAGGCTTATAGTTTATTGTTGTAGACAAATGACAAGACGGTTTTTTGTATTTGGATTAATAGTATTGCTAGCCTTTGCGGGTCTTTATGCTACAGATTCCGAGACTCCACCTACTTCTCAAGAAGTGGGGGATGCATTGACTGTAATTATGGATTGTCTTTCTGCTTCTATTGTGACTTCTTGCACTGATTCAAATATAACACTGCCTAATTGCACTGTTTCTGTTAGCCAAACTACTGGATTACCCCTTCGAGTGGCTTTCTTTCTTGCAGATCCCGCAGAATACGTTACTTCTATGGCTACGTCTGTTGAAGGTTCAAATTTCTTATCTACACTTTTTTCATTCTTGAATAATGCAATGAAAGATCCTTTGGTTTCTGCTGTATACATGGCAATGGCTTCTAGAGGTTATTCAAATGGAGACTATTTATTATCGGGCTCAATAACTTTCTCATATCCAAATGACGTGGCCTTTGATGATGTGTTTCAAGTGTGGACTTCTAGGATAAATACTGGATATAGCATTGAAATGACAGTTGAAATGGGAGTGTACGGGCTTAAAATGACAAGACCTCTTTATGTGAGCGGTGTTTTTAATATGAGCGTTAATGATGAAGGCGATATTGTTGTGAAAGCGGTTGGTGAGTATAGGATTAATAGTTTTTATTTTGTAAATGGCGAGTTTAGGTTTTAGTGGTTTGTAAACATTTGGCTTGTAAGTGCAATAGTGTGGGAGGCGTAAGATGAGATCTCAAGTAGAGGAGTTTTTGAATAAGCATAATCTCAATCCTCAAGGTATAAGCATGGACGGTCTTTGCAAGTACTTTATTAGAGAAATGGAGAAGGGCTTGGTTGGTCATAAAAGTTCTTTGCCAATGATTCCAAGTTTTTGCACTCCTAATGCGAAGCCAAGTTCTAAAGAGAGCGTTATAGTCATAGATGCTGGTGGAACAAATTTGCGTACTTGTATTGTTGAATTTGACAGTGCATTACAACCTGTGATTAGAGATTTTAAGAGTACGCGCATGCCAGGGTATAAAAGGGAAGTATCTGCTCAGGAATTTTTTGATGTTTTTGCAAATGAAGTAGAGCGTCTTATAGATGAAAGCAATAGAATTGCGTTTTGTTTTTCGTATGCTGCAACTATTCTTCCTAATCATGATGGCATCCCCATTAAATTTAGTAAAGAAATTAAGGCTCCACAAGTAATTGGTATGCCTCTTGGCGAGAACTTGCTTTCCAATCTTAAATCTCGTGGGCACGATATTTCTCGTAAGAAAATTATCGTCTTAAATGACACTGTTGCTACTCTTCTTGCGGCTCTTTCTTATGATACATCTTCTAAATATGATGGTTGTATTGGGTTTATTCTAGGAACTGGTACAAATACAGCATACATTGAGCAAAACAGTAGAATTCACAAACTTCCAGAAGGCCATTTTATGAAGGGCTCTCAAATTATTAACGTTGAGTCTGGATGTCTAAATATTTGTCTTGGAGATATAGACAAAGAGTTCTTAAATAGTACTGTAAATCCTTTGACATACAATTTTGAAAAAATGATAAGTGGAGCTTATCTTGGGCATTTAGGGTGGCATATTATTTCTACAGCTGTAAAAGAAAATCTTTTTAGTAGTTCTTTTGCTTCTCGTTTTAATGAACTTGCTCCAAGTCCTAATTGTATTGAGACTATGGAAATAAGCTCTTTTTTAAGTCTTCAAGATTGTGGTTTTGGTGATGAAAATTCAAGTTCTGGCTTTAGTTCTATTTCTAGTGAGAATGTTGGCCTTTTGGCTAAATGTGTGGGACTTGATGGCCATAATCTTTACGGACGTAATGAAGAGAGCAGAGATGAGAAAAAAGATGAAAATGCTATTGAAACTTGTGCCTCTGATGCTGAAATTTTGCGCGATATATTAACAGCATTTATTTCAAGAGCAGCAAAACTTACAGCTGTAAATCTTGCTGCATCTGTTCTTATGACAAGTTTTGGGAAAAACCCCAATCATCCTGTTTTAATTAATGCAGACGGTACCACATTCTATAAAACAACTTATTTGAAGCAGTTTACACAAGAATACTTAGAAGAATATCTTTCTCAAAAGAAAAGAAGTGCTGTTATGGTAAAGATTGATAACTCTCCAATCTTAGGTTGCGCAATAGGAGGATTGACCCTTTAGCTCTTAACTCGTTAGCTCTTAACTCTCTAGCGTTTAACTCTTTAGAGGTAGAGTTTTTTTTGCACAAATCTCATTACTTTACAGTTTTGTTGATGTTTTGGCTTATTGTTTTTTATGTTCAATTAGCTTTGTTGCTGTAGCAAGGATTTCATTTGAATGTTTTTCTGCAATCTCGAGTGCAAAATTTTCCATCTTTTTAATCAATGCGGGGTCTGTTTCATCCATCTTTATTGCAACGTCTAACGGCTCGTCTATGCGAGTATAATGAACATCACACATGTTTTCTAAAACATAATCTACTGTACGTTTTTGAGCTGTAGAATACATTGGGCTTACATGGTCTACCCAACTCAAAAGGCCAAATGTTTCTTCAAGTGACATTGTATGATTCTTTCCTGAAGTACTAAATGAGAGTATGTTGAATTTTTTGCAATTTGGATAAAGTTTTTTTGCTTCTACATAAGCAAATAATGCCGGATTATTTGCAACAACTCCTCCATCTACTAAAATTTTGCTATCTTTTATAATTGGTGCAAAATAAGTAGGAGCAGCGCTTGTAGCTCTTGCTGCATCTTTTACAATAAAGTCCTTATCTTCATAACTTCTTAATAAAACAGGACTTCCTGTGAAAAGATCGTAGCTCATAATTAGTGTTGGAACTGTTGCTTGGCCAAGCGTTGATTGTCCAAACCATTCATCTAGCATCATTTCTATTCCAACGGTTGGATATTTTGTTGATGTTATTTTTCTAAGTCCTGTAAATGTTGATGTTGGGAAAATTGTTTTTCCCATATATGTATATTGCTCTAGAATATCATCTAAGTCTACTTGCGGTGCATTTGTGCAAATTTTATACCCAAAAGAGGTTGGGCATGTTAGTGCAAGTGAAATAAGTCCACCTGTTGAAGTTCCAGCAACTAAATCAAAATAAGACTCTAAACTATCCTCTCCTCCATAGTTTCTTATTTCTTCTTCTAGCTTTTTTATGAGAACCATTGGGATTATGCCTCTCATGCCACCACCATCTATGCAAAGAATAAATCTTTCTTCTGGTTTTTCTTCTTTGAGCTCTTTTTTAGGCTCGTCTTCTAGCTGTTCTTTTGGTGGTTCAAGAG
>CAVDPO010000062.1:0-7528 GCA_963610855.1 Segatella copri | reverse complement strand
GCATATAGTATTGTCAATAGAGTTTTGCAAAACTAACCTCTTTAAGGTCTCTTGAAAACCGCCAAAGTGCAATTTGTAAAACTTCTAAAGTTTAATTTGCAAATTTTGCACTTTTGACTTTTACGTCCATTCCTTTAATAGAGCTGCAATTTCGTTGTAATTTTCGACATCGGCCTGTGTATGAATTTTTCTTGTCTCAAATACTTTTTGTGCATACATGAGAATTATTACAGCTTCTTGTCTATCACTCATAGATGAAAGTGAAGATGTTGTCCATTTTGGATGGGCTTCTGTGCCGTTCGAGCCCTCGTAGTATTTGTATTTTTCTATGTTACTTGAGGTTTCCTTGTCCCAGCTTTTTTGAATTTTAGCTATTTCAGATGTTCTCTTTTTTGCATTCCAGTTGCGATCCCAAAGCATTTGAGCAAGCTGTTTGTATGTGCCACCGTAAATTACATTTTTGGGGATTGTGTCGCATGCTATTCTGCCATAGCTTATTGCAGCATTGTCGTTTCCAAAACTAAGTGGTTTTCCTGGCAGCGATTTATAGAGAACAGCTAGAACATACCATGCTTCAGAACTGTCAAGACAGTCTAAATTGTCAATCATGTATTGTAAGTCCTGGACCATGGGTTTTGCTTTTGCAAGTGAGTCAAATACGCCTTTTGTTTGCCCCCAACGACCAATGTTTGAGCATTTCCAAAGATAACCTTGTGCAGTAGGGTAGGCTTCTATTGAGTCTAATGCGTATTGTTCTCCTTCTTCGTAGATTGCAAATCTCTTAGCTTTGTTACTTTTGTCAACAGCATCACCAAGGTCAACGCAAACACGTGAAAGTCTCCATAGTACGTTGGCTTTTTCTTCTCCTTCTTTTGCTTGTCCAAGCATTGCTTGCAATTTGTCATATACTTCTTGATCGTGTGCGTCTGTTAAATAAAGAGCATCAACTTCTGTAAAATCTAGTGTTGCAAATGCAAAAGAACATATTAAGAAAATGGCCAGTAACATTGCAATTTTTTTCATACAAATATCTCCTCTTTTCTTTTGGGTTGATTTGTAGAGGTCCTTGCAAATATCATTCATGTATTAACAAATTTTCACAAAGTCCAATTTGCAAAAACCTCTGTGCTGTGATTTATCCTTGTTATAGCGCTTTAGACATGAGTCTTTGGGAACGGCTCTCGTTTTGCATATGTTGTATGCAAAAGTTCATGAGCTTTGTGAGAGTTTGGCTCTCCCAAGAAACTTGCATAAAGTTCTTTTAATTGTGGATTGTTGTGCGATTGTCTGAGAACTTGTCTTTCATCTTCACTATAAAGGGCTGCTGCTCTTTTTGCTTTGTAAGTGTCAATGATATTAGCCTCTTCGTTTGGAAGGAAGCATTCGTGAACAAAAGGCTGCCCTCCACCGTTTATACACCCGCCAGGACATCCCATTATTTCAATGAAAGTATACTTAGATTTGCCCTGTGCAATTTCATCCATTAGAACTTTAGCATTTTTCATTCCACTGGCAACAGCAACATTAATATCTTTTCCATTTATATTGATACTTGCTTCTCTTATGCCATCAAAGCCTCTTACAGCCTCAAATTTGATACCTTCATGCTCTTTGCCTGTGAGCTCAAAGTACGCTGTTCTCAAAGCTGCTTCCATAACACCGCCAGTTACGCCAAAGATGACGCCTGCACCCGTGTAGTCTCCTACAATGTAGTTGTCAAACTCTTCGTCTGGAAGTCTCTTAAACCTAATGCCACTTCTTCTAATGAGTTTTCCAAGTTCGCGGGTAGTAAGGACAGCATCAACATCTTTAATGCCTTCTGAAACCAGTTGCGGGCGGTCTTTTTCAAACTTTTTGGCCGTACACGGCATGATAGAAACGACAAACATGTCTTCTGGCTTAATGCCAATTTTTGGTGCATAGTAATGCTTGAGGATTGCTCCAAACATCTCATGCGGAGATTTGCAACTTGAAAGATGATCAAGATATGGACCATAGTAATATTCTGCAAAATTAATCCATCCTGGAGAACAAGATGTAATCATTGGAAGAGGTCCATTATTCTTAATTCTACCAAGAAGCTCATTTGCTTCTTCCATAATTGTTAAATCTGCACCATAGTCAGTATCAAAGACTTTCTTAAATCCAAGTCTTTTTAATGCTGCAACCATTTTGCCAGTTACTGGAGTTCCAATCTTCATTCCAAATTCTTCACCAAGTGCTGCTCTAACTGCAGGAGCTGTTTGAACAACAACATACTTACCATCTTGGAATGCTTTGTCTACTAAGTCAATTTCACTCTTTTCAACAAGAGCACCTGTTGGGCATACGTTTACACACTGTCCACACATGATACAAGGTGAGTCTTTAATGAGCCTATTGAAAGCCGGCGATACTATTGTCTTAAAACCTCTATGTTCAAATCCAAGAACTCCGTTTCCATGTGCATTATGACAACGCGCAACGCAACGACCACAAAGAATACATTTTGAAGTGTCTCTTACAATAGACGGATTAAAATGGTCATATGTAGTTGGCGTTTTTTCTCCAATATACATGTTTTCTCTAGCCCCTGTTATTTGAGCTGCATGCAAAAGTTCACAATGCCCGTTTTTTTCACACTGTTGACAATTTACTGAGTGGTTTGACAACAGTAGCTCAACGGAAGCTCTACGGGCCGATGTCGCTCGTGGAGATGAAATGATAACTTCTAGCCCCTCTGATACTGGGTATACGCACGAAGCTACAAGTCTACTAACGCCAACAACTTCAACTAAGCATACTCTGCATGAGCCTCTATTACATTCGCCATGGTTATAAGAACAAAGGGTTGGAATTTCGTACCCGCACCATCTAGCTGCCTCCAAAATGGTGAGGCCTTCTTCTACTTGATAAGGTTTTCCTTCTATTTTGATATTTACTAATGCCATTGTACTTGCCTCCATCAAATTCTATCAATTGCACCAAATCTACATGTGCTTTGACACATGCCACACTTAATGCACTTGTTTTGGTCTATGGCAAATGGGGATTTTACCACTCCCACAATAGCTTCCACAGGACAATGCCTTGCACAGGCCGAGCATCCTTTACATCTATCAGGGCTAATTACATACATCATTAGATTTTTGCATACATGAGCATGGCATTTCTTCTCTTTAACATGCTCAATATATTCATTTCTAAAGCTCTTAAGTGTTGATAAAACAGGATTTGCTGCAGTTTGTCCTAGAGCGCAGAGAGCGCCAACGTGAATGGTTGAGGCAAGGATATCGAGCTGCTCAATATCGTCCATTGTTCCTTTGCCATCACAAATTCTTTCAAGAATTTCAAGCATTCTCTTGGTTCCAATACGGCAATGTGAGCATTTTCCACAAGATTCATCACAAATGAACTCCATGTAGAATTTTGCAACATCTACCATACAGTTGTCTTCGTCCATGACAATTGCACCACCAGAACCCATCATTGAGCCTCTTTCTCGCAAAGTGTCAAAATCAATCTCTGTATCAAGGTCTTTTTCTGTAAGGCACCCCCCGGAAGGTCCTCCTGTTTGAATTGCTTTGAACTTTTTGCCGTTAGGAATGCCTCCTCCAATGTCGTAGATTAATTCTCTAAGAGTTGTTCCCATTGGAACTTCTACAAGGCCAACATTGTTAATCTTTCCACCCAAAGCAAATACTTTTGTACCTTTTGAACCAGCTGTGCCAAGTGTTGCAAATACCTTGGCGCTATTTCTTAAAATGTATGGGACAACTGATAAAGTTTCTACGTTATTAACGATTGTTGGGCAGTCCCAAAGTCCTTTGACAGCAGGAAATGGTGGTCTTGGTCGAGGCATTCCACGTTGCCCTTGAATTGAGTTCAAAAGGGCTGTTTCTTCTCCACAAACAAATGCTCCTGCTCCTAAACGAATATGAGCATGGAAAGAAAAATCTGTTCCAAGAATGTTATCGCCCAAAAGGCCTAATTCTTCTGCTTGTTTTATTGCAAGTTGTATTCTATGAACAGCAATAGGGTATTCTGCACGAATATAGAAATATCCATTTTGTGCTCCTATTGCATAACCAGCAATCATCATTCCCTCTATGACAGCAAGAGGATTTCCTTCTAAGATTGATCTATCCATGAACGCGCCGGGGTCGCCTTCGTCACCATTGCATACGACATACTTTTCACCATTGGGCTGATTATAAGCAAATTGCCATTTCTTGCCGGTTGGAAAGCCTGCTCCTCCACGTCCCCTCAATCCCGATTCCAAAACTTCATCAATTACAGCTTGTCTTTCCATCTTTAGTGCTTTGGCAAGGCCTGCAAATGCACCGGCGCCCAATGCTTCGTTGATGTTTTCTGGATCAATCATTCCACATTCTTCAAGTGCAATTCTGTGCTGTTTTTTGTAGAAGTTTATGTCATCTTGTTTTGCAACTTTCTCATGTGTTGTGGGATCTACATACAAAAGACGTTCCACAACTTCATTTCCAATCAAATCTTTTTCGACAATTTCGTCGACATCATCAATTGTAACACCTCTATAGAGGGTGTCTTCTGGGAAAATCTTTACAAATGGGCCCTGTGAGCAAAATCCAAAGCAACCTACTTGGTTTACTGTTATGTGATTTGAAAGTCCTTTTTCTTGTACAAGCTTTTCAAATTTTTCTCTTATGTGGGCTGAATTTGATGAAAGGCACCCTGTTCCTCCGCAAAGAACTACAGCTCTCTTACCGTCTTCTCCTTGGAATTTGGAAGCAAGGCACACAGCACAATCATGTTGTTTTGAATATAATTCTTCAAAGGATTTTATCATTGTCTTTCTCCTCAAGAGCCTTAAGCTCCTCAAGTATTGCAGGTACAGCGTTAATTTGAACTTTTGGATAAACTTTGCCATTTATTGAAACAGCAGGAGCTATTCCACAAGCACCTAAACAACGCAATGCATCAAGAGTGAACATTCCGTCTTCTGTTGTTTCACCTGGTTTTATTTTCAATATTTCTGAGAACTTATCTATCACTTGTTGAGCGCCTTTTACATAACAGGCTGTTCCCAAACAACAACCAATTACATACTTGCCTTTTGGTTGAAGAGAGAAGAAAGAGTAGAATGAAACTACCCCATAAATTTCTGCGACACTAATTCCCGTGTTTTTAGAAACCAGTTCTTGGACTTCAAGTGGAATATATCCATATTCCCTTTGAATATCGCTCAAAATCATCATCAGCGGAGTTTTTTCATCAACATATCTGTTACAGATTTCGTTGATTTTAGCAACCGCAGCTTCACTTAAATGAGCCATGTAATAAACCTCCAATCTAATTGGTTTTCAAATATATCTGCAAGGCTTTACTGTCATACGTTGTCCATTTTATAGATAGTTTGCTTGCCTTTTAGCTTGCAACGTCTATTTTGGGTTTGAGAGATAAAGCCTTTCCTTTTAATTATGACGTACCTCGAGCATCCATGCAAACAAAATTTATTGATAAAAGTGGACTCCTGTGGTGAAATTGCGCCTATATATGCTAAACATGCTAGCTTGGACCTGTTTGCGCTTACTTGCAAGGATGCAGAGGAACAGAATGCAGAGGAACTGTAGCGAAATAAGTGGAGCCTTTCAGATAACAAAAAAACCGCTGGAGCGACCAACGGTTTTAAGATTGCATGAAGAAAGATTACTTCTTCTTGTGTCTCATCATTCTGAGCTTTTTCTTTCTCTTATGTGTAGCAATCTTATGTTTTTTTCTTTTTCTTCCACAAGGCACTGCAGAACTCCTTATGTCCTCCAACGAGGACTGTTTGTAATTACGAGGCACATTATCTGTATTTTTAGCTTAAAAGGTCAATAGCACTAAACCCTTTTTCAAAAATCTTTTCTTTTTATATTTTCATATTAGTTTACTAGTTTACTTTTTTTTAATTGGCTTTCTCATTCCGTCTTTATATTCCCATCCTTACTTCATTGACTAGAAAAGCCATAGAATGATATTCTACTAGTACCTCTTTATCCATCGTTGATGGATCATTTTTAAGTCCGTAAGGAGGAACCCATGAGAGATTATGAGTTCACCGTCATCTTTGGCGCAAATGAAGAAATGACGGAAAAAGGCATGGAGATTGTCTCTAATGCATTGAAGGCTGCTGGCGCACAAATTGCAAAGCAGGAAGACATGGGCGTGAAAAATCTCGCCTATACAATCAAGAAACAGGATAAGGGCCATTACTATTATTTTGAGCTCTCTGCAGAACCACAGAGCATTAACAAAATGTCAGCTGAGTTCTTGTTGGAATCTTCAATCCTCAAGCACTTGTTTGTAGTAAAATAATCGATAAAAAGACAAAATAATCGGTTTAGAAAAGGTTTGAGCAAAGCCAAAAAAGAAGGCAAGTTTGCAAAAGCCGCTAGGAAAATCATTAAACTTAACAGGAGTGAACAATGGCAGCAGATATCAATGTGGTCGTATTAGTTGGACGTCTTACGCGCGACTGTGAACTTAAGTCAACACCACAAGGAACTTCCATTTGCCGTTTTTCCGTTGCTGTCAACAGAAGAAAGAGGTCTGGAGACAAATGGGAAGATGAGGTAAGTTACTTTGATGTTTCTCTTTGGGGTAAGTCTGCAGAAAACATGAGTTCCTATCTAAAGAAAGGTCGTCAAGTATCCATTCAAGGAGAATTAAGACAGAATAGATGGGAGCAAGATGGTCAGACTCATTCAAGAATTGAAGTAGTTGCCAATAGTGTTCAGCTTTTAAGCAGTGGTAATCAACAAGGTGGTTCTTCACAAGATGGAGGCTTCCAAGGAGGACAAAACTTCCAAGGCGGGCAAAACTCACAAAGTGGATATCAGACAGGATATCAGAACCATCAGCAAAACAAAGCCTCTCAACAAGAGGCTTCTGAGTCTGATTTTGGAGGTCCTGAGGCCTTCGATGATGCAGACATACCATTTTGATTTATAGGACGATCTATACGATCCATAGGAGAAATTTCAAATGCATGATGAAAAAGATGCAATGACTAATGAGACAGTAGGTAGCTTCAGAGATAAGAAAATGGGCGGAAAACGCACTAGTTTTAAGAAAAAGGTTTGTAAATTCTGTACTCAAAAAACTGAGCCTGATTACAAAAATCCAGAAGCTCTTAAACGCTGCATAACAGAAAGAGGTAAAATTCTTCCTGGCCGTATTACAGGAACATGTGCAAAGCATCAAAGAGCTCTTACAAGAGAAATCAAGAGAGCCAGAGTTCTTGCTTATCTTCCTTTTGATAAGCAGTAATTGCGCTACGGTAGTTAAGCAGTAAGGTTTAGTTGACAAAAGGAAGCCTAAAGTGGAGCAGAGGACTGACAAAAATATTTTGAGGGACTTGGTTTTTGCAACCTTGGTAGGAATTCTCTTTTCACGTTTTTCGTTGGGAAGCCTACTTATGACAGTGCCTCTTTTATTAGTCATTTCTCGAGTAAGAAAACCAGTATACATTTGGCTTTCGTACATATTGTTGCTATTGGGAGCTGTTCTTTGGACAGTGATAGAC
>CAVDPO010000061.1:0-2845 GCA_963610855.1 Segatella copri | reverse complement strand
AGGATGCATATGCCTGCAATTATTAAAGAGTTTCTCATATTGTTGCAGAACACGGCAATTTATGGCATTTGAGGAAAGGAAAATAAAAATGAAGATAATGTTTGTGTGCCACGGCAATATATGTCGCAGTCCAATGGCGCATGCCATATTCTCTAAGTTAATAGAAGAGGCGGGGCTTTCAGATAAAGTTGTTGTAGACTCCGCAGCAACAAGTAGGGAAGAGGTTGGCAGTAGTGTATATCCTCCTGCAAAAAAAGAATTGGAAAAACATGGAATATGTGGCTTTGTTCATAGTGCACGGCAAATGACAAACGCAGACTACGAGACTTTTGATATTATTAAGGTTATGGACCACTATAATTACTTAAATGTCATGAAAATGACAAATGGAGATCCCAAAGCAAAAGTTTCAATGCTTTTGGATAGAGATGTTGCAGACCCATGGTTTACTGGCGATTTTGAGACAGCGTATAACGATATTTTTCAAGGTTGTACACAGCTTCTTATGTCGTTGCAAAACGAACTTGCAAAATGGTTTTTGAGTCAACCTCTCTAAAAGAACCTCTCTAAAAGCAACCTCTCTAAAATATTCTCAAAAGTATATAAATCCTTATTTTGCAGTATATGTGAGTTTAATGGTTGATGTGTATTCTCCGGCGTCTAGAGTTGCAATAGGACGCCAAGAGAAAGCAATTCGAAATATCTCTGTATCTTGTTCAACTGGGACTCCTGTCTTGTAGGTAATAACTGTGTTGATTTCTTGAGTCCCATAAGCGGCGTCTCCCTGAATTTTGACTTCTAAAGCTTCATTAGAAGTCCACGTTTGTAAAAACCAACTTGGGGCATTTGTTTTATTTTCTAAGTCTTTCTCAAGAGCAGTGGCGGATACTGAAAGGTTGAATGAATTTTTGCACCGGCTCTTGTTCTCTTGAAAGACAGAAACGTAGAGAGTTTCAGCGAGAATGTTTGTTGTATTTGTAATATCGGCATTAGAATAGATTGTTGTACCTGTTTGTGTGCCAAATTCGGAATTATCTAAAGCGGGGCTAAATGACGCTCTAATGCCAAAAATTGGTAACACAGTTTTGACTTTTGTTTTAAGAATTAAGGTGTCTCCAGAAGAAGAGAACAAAGCAACGACAATGAAAATAAGAAATATCAATATACATGATATTTTCTTAAACATTGTCAATTCCTCCTTGAGCTTTTAGGCTTTTTTACTTTTATATCATTTGGATTTTATGCTAACGGATTTTTTGATTGGAGACTGTTTGTATTACAACAAAAGAGACACCTTACTACATCCCTCAATAATATTAAGAAGCATGTGCGCAAAACCTTTTGGATCTCTAATTTGATATTGCATGTGATTATAACCCTCAAAAACAGGGTAATGACCATAAGGGTAGGCTTTCATTACAGCATCACGGTACTTGAAGTGTTCCTCAATACTGCCAAACTCAAAATAAATCTTCTCTTGCATCTCACGTGCCAAAGGCGGGAACGGTTTATTCTCTAGGCTGTCAGAAAGTTGACGACGAAGATTTCTATACTTCAAAGCTTTTCCCGCTGCAATAAAATACGGTTTAATATTATCGTCGTCACACCACATGATTTTCTTTAGCGTGCCACCTTTGGACCAGTACAAACTTTTGATTGCAAAGTACAAAAAAGGCGTCATTATACGGCGAGTAAGTTTACCAATTTGAGCAAATTGACCACCATCAATGAAAACATGCATAACAGGTACATTTGTCAAAGAAAGAAACGCCATAGCAAGGTCTGCCCCAATTGAAGATGCAACGACAATCTCAAGACTATTTACGCCCTGATTTTGCAAAAAATCTTTTATTTGCCTAATTTCATCTTTCTTACTTATATATTGTTGTCTTTCACAATAGACCGATGCCGTTGGAAGTATACAATAAAATTTATCTTTCAAATATTCTGCAATAGGCTCACTGCTTGCACCTGTTACTCCCATTGCGTGGAAAAAAAGCACTGCTGGATTCGTTTTATTTCCTAATGTTTCAAATGTCATAATCTTACAAACCCTCAAATCATTTATTTCTTTTGTATCCAGCCTCGTCTTTGTATTCTGGATGTTCTTTTACATATTCGTCTTTGTCTCCACAAATTGTGTAGTCGCATTTACAACCATTAGAACAAGTTGTTGTGCGCACTAAACGTGCATGTATTAGAGCCATAGCATCAAAATCACCGTTACACAAAGCGGGCATGACTTCTACAATGTTGTTTTGTTTTGCAAATTCTGCAACTGGACAAGATGTAAATTCATAATAGATAGGTCTTTCTTTATCATAAGGAGCAATTCTCATATCATAATCTCCCCATTTATCGCATCTCTTTTTTGCATTTTGAAATGCACGATACATTAGCTTTTTGAAAAATGGTTTATTACAATCTACAAAATGACCTAGTTTACGAAATTTTGGCAAAAGCATTGAGTTTATCATTTGCTCTATTTCTTCAAGATTCGTTACTTCTTTACAAACTTTGTAATATGAAATTAATGCTATGCAGTCATAAGTGCCACATGTACAGTTATGAAAATTCTTTTTGCCTCCAAGGTCAGTACGCCAAGTAGATAAATAATCTACATACTGCTTTTGGACTTTTTCCCATACAGCTTCACGCTTCGCAATTTCATAGTGCAAAGCAATTTTTTCTTTGATTTGTTTTTTACATGGTTTTGAATACAGTACATGACATGTATGGTCAAATTGTAAATCTTTATCTTTCATATAACTTCATCCATTGTCTTTTTCAAAGCAGTTAGTATTATCTAACTACATTATAAAACAAGTCAAGATAGCAAAAACCT
>CAVDPO010000060.1:6373-10053 GCA_963610855.1 Segatella copri | reverse complement strand
CTATAATGACACCCTCTACATCTTCACGATTCAAGAGCTCTTTGACAGTTTCAAACTGTTCTTTGGTTTTATCTATGACCATGGTTTCCAATTTCTTTGGAAGAATTGGAAGGTCTTTAAGTTGCCAGCGTTTATACTCGGCTCCGTAATAATCAGGGGGACAAAGAGTAACGAGGTGCCCAAGAGCCCAAGTTACAACGTAATCATCATTTTCAAGATACTTGCCTCTGTTTGTACATCCTAGCACTCTAGCAAGTTCTTTTCCTACACTAGGCTTTTCAGCAAGAACTAAATTCTTCATAACGGGCAAATCATACAGCCCAAATGCATCTGAAATCAAGAACTAATGAACTGTGTCAGAATTATTCTAGCACAGTTCCTAATTGACCAATCAATACTTCATAAGTATGATTCAAGTATCGAACCATTTTATCGATTCGTACATTTGATTCGTAAAAAGGAGAAGCAAAATGGCTTACAGAATCACAGATGCTTGTGCAGCTTGCGGAACATGTGCTGGCGAATGTCCAGTTAGTGCAATCTCTGAGGGCGACATTTACGTAATTGATCAAGACACATGTGTACAATGTGGAACATGTGCATCGGTTTGCCCAGTGGGTGCAATCGTTGAAGAGTAATTCCACAAGGTCTTTAAGATGAGTTAGGCAGTCTCGTGTAGGCTGCCTTTTTTAATACCCACATCCTTTTTTAATAATCTTGATTCCAAAGCCCATGGGTTGTATGATTCGCCTGTTATGAAGAATTTAGTTCTCGCAGAAAAACCAAGTGTTGGAAAAGAACTTGCAAGAGTGCTTGGATGCACAAATAAAGGCAAGTATCTGGAAAATGATGATTACGTTGTAACTTGGGCTCTTGGGCACCTTGTTACTCTTTGTCCTCCTGACTACTACGGGGCCGAATATAAACGTTGGCAACTCAAAGACCTTCCAATCTTGCCACAAAAGCTAGAAACAATGGTCATTGATAATGATAGAACAAAAGAACAATTTGAAACTGTAAAATGGCTTTTGAACAGGGAAGATGTTGAAGGCGTAATTATTGCAACAGATGCAGGACGAGAAGGAGAACTTGTTGCACGCTGGATACTCAAACAGGCCGGTTGCACAAAGCCCGCAAAACGTCTTTGGATTAGTAGCCAAACAGACCTTGCTATAAAGCAAGGCTTTGCAAATCTTAAACCTGCAAGTGATTATGACAACCTCTACGCTGCAGCAGAAAGCCGTTCTTATGCAGATTGGTACGTAGGTTACAACGTCTCTAGAGCCATGAGCTGTCATTTTGACACTCGTTTGAGCGCAGGTAGAGTCCAAACCCCAACACTTGCCCTTATAACGTCACGTGAAGATGAGATTGAGGATTTTGCAGGCCACTTCTATTGGACAATCAAAGCCAATTTTGGTTCTTTCAAGGCATCTTGGTATTCTGTTGACAATACAATAAGAATTCCAGAAGAAGAAAAAGCTAATGCAATAGTTGAAAAAATCAAAGGAGCAAAAGGCGTAGTCTCAAACCTTAAAGAGGTCCCAAAAAGTGAAAAACCACCACTTGCTTATGATTTAACAGAGCTTCAACGTGATGCAAACAATATATTAGGTTTTTCTGCAAAAGAAACGCTAGATACACTACAAAGACTTTATGAAGTTCATAAAATTGTCACTTACCCACGTACAGACAGCCGTTATATTACAGCAGACATTGTTCCTACAATTCCAGAACGTCTTATGGCATTAAGTGCAACAGGATTTTGGATTAGAGCTTCTAACTATGTAAAAAATGGAATAAGAACTGATTTATCACGCCTTGTAAATGATGAGATGGTAAGTGATCACCATGCACTTTTACCAACAGAGCAAAAAGTTGATTTAACAAAACTCTCTAATAACGAAAAAGCTCTATGGGAGTTAATAGTTACTCGTTTCTTAGAAACACTGTCTAACGATTATGAGTACAAAACGACAACTCTTGAAGCTACTGTTGAAGGTGAGCGTTTTATTGCAAGACTAACTGTTCCTACCTCTCAAGGTTGGCGTGATGTTGCAAGAGATATTGGAAAGAGGTCTGTAGCCCCAACAGAAGAAGATGAAGATGATGAAGAAAAAGGACTTTCATCATTAAAAGAAGGCTCTTTCGTTGAAGTCGTTGATGTCGTACTAAAGAGAAACTCCACACTTCCTCCAGAGCGTTATACAGAAGCGACTTTGTTGTATGCAATGGAACATGCAGGTCGTTTTGTAGATGATGCAGAGCTTAAAAAGAGACTTGAAAACGGGCTTGGAACACCTGCAACACGGGCCGATATTATTGAAAAACTCATTCAAAACAACTGCATGGAGCGCAAAGATAAAGAGCTTGTTCCAACAGCAAAAGGGCGGGAGCTTGTGCGTCTCGTACCTTCGCAACTTAAGAGTGCAGAACTTACAGGGAAATGGGAGCAAAGACTTTTTGCAATCTCTAACGGAGAAGAAAAAGAGGCCTCTTTTGTTGAAGATATCAAGAAAAATGCAAGAGAACTTGTGAATCAGGTCATTGATAATCATGACAAGTTTGATCCAAACCTCATGGGTGATAAAGAGAAATTATGTCCTGCTTGTCATTGGCCAATGATGACAGTCCTTGATGAATACGATAGACCTCATCATGTTTGCCAACGTTTTTCATGTGGCTACGAAGAAATGGAAGTCAAAAAACGTGTTGAAACAGCTCCAGTTCAAGCTATTCCAACACATGCAAGTGCAACACCAACTAAAAAAGTTCTAGCTGTTGCAACTCCCGGAAACGACGGTAAAAAACGTCTTGTAATTCGTAAAGGAGCTGTAAAAGCTGCTGTTGCAAAAGCAAATGTGCAAAGCCAAGTTATGTGGGAAACAGCTATTGAAGTTGTAAAACCAAGTCATTATAGACCTCAACGACAAATGTGGACTTCGCAAGACAATTCAAATAAACAAGATAAACAGGACTTCAAAAAAACATCCCATGTAGGATTTGCAAAGACAAGTGGATCTAGTTTTACTAAAAAGGATCAAACTGGTTTTGTAAAGACAGACTCTAAACAATCTTCATCTCATGATGGAGGTGGAACTTTTGCAGATTTCATTCGTGCATCTGAAGAGCGCAAAAAACGTGATGAAGAAAAACGCAAGAAGAAGTGAGCATTAGTTATACGGGGTTTTTCCAACTATTGCATAGATTTGGGAAATCGGTCTTATAGAGTGCAATGCGTGGTTTTACTTCCTCATTCAAGATTTTGGAGTTAGTTTTGTAGCCTTTTTTGATGCTGTTGCGTCCTTTATTTTGTCGTACAGTGAGGTTTTTTGTGTAAAAGCGGTCTATTCCGTCTTGTTCAGAGCGGTCTTCAATGAGAAATTGTTTTGCATAAAATAGTACTGACATGTAAGGCATTGTGTAAGAAGGATAGCCGTACAGCCAGCAACGCACACCAAAATCTAGTGCTTGCCAATATGCGCCTGAAATCTCGCTATCATAACCTCTAAGTCTTTGGAAAAGTGCCCTGTCGTACAGTCCAATACCCAAGAAAGGGTAGAGCGTGGCATCACATTCAGAATTAGGCATAAAGCTCAAAGGCTCAACTTCTTTTCCATTTAACATTGGGGCTCTAACAGTAGGAATTTTTTCATTGCTTTTATTAAACATCCAAGGGC
>CAVDPO010000060.1:0-6363 GCA_963610855.1 Segatella copri | reverse complement strand
GTTCTTCTTTGATTTTAGCTTCTAAAGGACTCCAATCAAAAGACATGAAAGACGTGTCGCTTCTTGTTACAATGAAATAAGTTGTCATACAAACGTCGGCAAGTGCATTTATGCGTTCTGCAAGAGACGGAGCTTTTGGAAAAACAATAAATGTGACATTTGGAAACTGCTCTTGCATTGTTTGTTGAGAGAACCTGTCTGTTTGTGTCATAACATGAAGACAATAGTTAAAATTATTACTGAACCACGAAAGAGTGTTCTCCAAATCTTCTTTGGTCCCAGTGTCCATTATGCCCACAGCAAGGAATTCTTCCATGTGTAATTGGTTTATGAGTCGTCCTATATCCTGCTTTCTGCTAATTATTTGATATTTTTGCTCCACACGGCAATTTTACTAACAAAAAAAGCATTTGGCAACGTGAACTGTAAAAAGCAAGCTGTAAAAAGTGCTCTGTAAAAAGAGTTCTATAAGTGATAACATACTTGTGCTTGAAAGCATGAAGATAAAAACATGAAGATAAATATAGTTTTGTTCCAGCCTGAAATTCCTCAAAATACTGGCAATATTGCGCGTACATGTAGTGCAACGGGGAGTACTCTTCATCTTGTGCATCCTTTAGGGTTTTCGTTGGATGAAAAGCACTTGCGACGTGCAGGGTTGGACTACTGGGATGGCCTTGATATTCACGAATACAAAAATGATTTAGAATTTTTTGCGCAGTTTGAGCATAGCCAAACACATGATGAGGGCTCAAGTATTTATTTTTTATCTCAAAAAGGTGGCCACTCTTTGTGGGAGACAAATTTTTGTAGTCCCAATTTTTCTAAGACCGATTTTTTTGTACAATCATCTTTGCAAGTGCCATATAAAGGGTCATATAAAGGGCTAAAGCCATACCAAAGGCTAAAAGATATTTGGCTTGTTTTTGGTAGGGAAAGTTGTGGCCTTGATGAGAAAATACTTTTAGAGAATAAAGACAAATGCATACGCATTCCAATGATAGATGGTAAACGCTCATTAAATCTTTCAAATGCTGTTGCTGTAACAGTGTATGAAGTCTTAAGGCAAACTGGTGGATTTGGACTTAAGATACACGGAGCATTACAGGAGAACTTGTGATGCGTAGAGCCATTGTTTTATGTCTTGTGCTATTGATAAGTCTAGCGCTATGTTTTGCAAATAATGGTGTAGACGATTACTGTTATAGCAAACTTTCTTCAAGAGAAAAGCTTGCGTATGAAGCAATGTTTGAAAGTATTACTACACTCGCTTCTAGGTGGAACTGTGGCTCAATGTCGCAAGAAACTCTAAAAAAAGCATATGACTGTCTACTTTTAGACCATCCTGAATTGTTTTGGAGTGACAGTTTTACTTATGTTACAAGTTATGTTAATAACTCTATTTCTACTCGTTATGTAGAGTTTGAGTACACAATGACACGAAGCCAAATAGAAAAAGCAAATAAAGAAATCGAGAGTGCTCTATATGCTTTAGTAGAAGAAATTGGAACAGCAGAACCTTCATATGAGACAGTGCGTAAAGTGTATGCATGGATGGTTCAAAATTGCATTTATGACAAAACTAATATGGACCAAACACTTTATTCTGTGATGGTTCAAAAAAGTGGCGTTTGCGCATCTTTCTCAAAGGCTTTTGAGTTTATAATGCAATGTTTGGGGATTCCTTGTACTTGTATAAACGGCAAACTCAAAACAAGCTCTGGTTTATTAAATTCAAGCACTATTGGTCCAAGTAATATTGGACATGAGTGGAATTTAGTGTTCATAGATAATACTTGGACTCATGTAGATATCACTAGTGCAATTTCTCTTTCAGAGGAAGGTGTTGATTATAGTTTTTTCTGTTGTACAACAGATCAAATTCTCAAAACACACACTATAGAGAATGTTGTTGAAATTCCCATTTGTGATGATACTTCTTTAGATGTGTTTTCTTATTATAATCTTTACGTCAATGAGTACAGTAACTCTAATGTATTAAAGGCTTTTTATGGCTCTTTAGCTCTTGGAATGGCTCCACAAGTTAGGTTTGCAAGTTATAGAACATTCTTAGAAGCCAAAGAAGATCTCATAGATAAAGCTGGCCTTTTTGAGGTAGTAGAAAGCTTAACTTCTACAAAATACGAGAGCTTAGATTATTATCTTGATGAAACAACTCTTTCCATTAAGCTTGGCAATGTTGGTCTTTGAGATTTTTCTATGTCTCAGTTACGTTTTCTCTGTTATACCAAAACAGGTTCATATGGTTCATATGGAGAAGGACAGGGATATCGGTCTATAAGAGTCGTGGGCGTGTTGGCGCAAAGTGTTATAAAGTGTGGTATGCGCGTGGTATATAGAGTTGAAACCAATATCGCATTTGGTTTATTATGCTGTCAAATGGCCGGGGTTAAACCAGCATAGAGGTGCTAGAATGATAGACTATAAAGAACTCAAAACAAGACGTGACGAAATTGCAGCAAACATTAAAAACCGCAACATGAAGGTTGATGTTGATGAAGTAATTGCTCTTCAAGATAAAAGAGCAGTCCTTATGCATGATGCAGAGCTTCTTAGGGCTTCACGAAATGATAATGCAATGAAAATGAAAGGCAAACTTGAGCCAGAAGCTCGCCAAAAGCTCATTGACGAGGGCCGTTCAATCAAAGAAAAAATTGCTTCTGTTGAAAGCGAGCTTGAAGAAGTTGAAAAAAAATATAACAGTCTTCTTCGTCAAATTCCTAACTATGCACACCCAAAAGCGCCTATTGGGAAAGAAGATAAAGATAACACAGCTGTCAAATATGTTGGAAAGCCTCCAGTGTTTAATTTCAAACCTTTAGACCATGTTCAACTTGGTGAAAAGCTTGACTTAATTGACTTTGATACAGCAACAAGAGTCAGCGGTCCTAAATTTTATTATCTCAAAAACGAAGCCGTATTATTGCAAATGGCACTTGAAAATTATGCTATGAATATTGTTTTAAGCCATGGTTTTACTCCAATGATAACTCCAGATGTCGCCAAAGAAGAAATCCTTGAAGGTATTGGTTTTAATCCACGAGGCGCTGAAAGCAATATTTACACAGTAGAAGGTACTGGTACAGCTCTAGTTGGAACAGCTGAGATTACTCTTGGCGGTTATTACAGTGGTATGACGCTTGCAAAAGAAGCCTTGCCAATAAAAATGACAGGTCTTTCTCATTGTTTTAGAAGAGAAGCGGGAGCTGCAGGACAGTATTCAAAAGGCCTCTACAGAGTTCACCAGTTCTCAAAACTTGAAATGTTTGTTGTATGCCTTCCAGAAGAATCAGATGCCATGCATGACATGCTTCTTTCAATAGAAGAAGAAATTTTTAGCGGACTTGGACTTGCATATAGAGTTGTTGATACTTGTACTGGAGATTTGGGAGCACCTGCTTATAGAAAATTTGACATAGAAGCATGGATGCCAGGAAGAGGAGATGCTGGCGAGTATGGAGAAGTTACATCTACTTCCAACTGTACAGACTACCAGTCAAGAAACCTCAATGTTAAATACAAAGATGATGACGGCAAAGCAAAGTATGTTCACATGCTAAACGGAACAGCTGTGGCGCTTTCACGTGCATTGGTTGCTGTGCTTGAGAACTACCAACAAGAAGATGGTAGCATAAAAGTTCCAGATTCACTTATTCCTTACATGGGTGGAAGAACAGAGATTAGAAGATAATTCGTATGGCTTTAGAGTGGGCTTCGTTGGGTTTGGCTTTGTGCCCACTTTATTTTTATGCGAGTTTTTTTTGCAAGCTTTTTTGCAAATTCTTATGCAATTTTTTTGCAAATTTGTACGAGTGCAACGTGAATTATTGTTGTGAAAGAGAGGATTTTGTGGATATTTCAGCACTTACAACCGATTTCTACGAGCTCACTATGATGCAGGGCTACTATTTGAGCAAAGAAAACCCTCAAGTCGTGTTTGATATGTTTTATAGAGGAAACCCCTTTGATGGTGGGTACGCCATATTTGCGGGCCTTGGCGACCTTTTACCTCAACTTGAGAGCCTCAATTTTAGCAAGACCGATATTTCTTATCTCAAATCACTGGGAATGTTTGACGAGGGTTTTCTTGAGTATTTATCAAGCTATAAGTTCCATGGTGATATATATGCAATGAAGGAAGGAACTGTTGTATTTCCTGGAGAGCCCCTTGTTCGTATTCACACTTCTCTTATGGATGCACAGCTCATAGAGGGTCTACTTCTAAATACAATTAATTTCCAAACACTTATTGCTACAAAAGCTATGCGTGTTTGTAACGCTGCCAAAGGTGGCGTTGTAATGGAGTTTGGTCTTAGAAGAGCACAAGGCATAGACGGTGCGTTAAGTGCTAGTCGCGCAGCATATGTAGGAGGTGCAGCACTCACTAGCAATACTATTGCTGGCAAGGTTTTTGGTATCCCTGTAGGCGGAACAATGGCTCATAGCTGGATTATGGCGTATGACAATGAGCTTGAAGCCTTTAGAGAATTTGCACGCATATATCCAAACAATTGTGTACTACTTATTGATACTTACGACACATTAGGAAGTGGTATAGAAAACGCTATAACTGTTGGACTTGAGCAAAAAGCCAAAGGTCTTCGTATTGGTGTTAGAATTGACTCTGGGGACCTTTCATATCTTGCACGAGAAGTTAGACAACGCCTTGATGCTGCAGGACTTAATGATGCCACAATATGTGTCTCTAACGATTTGACTGAACAAATTATTAGCACACTTGTAAGCGATAACGTTCCAATCAATTCTTGGGGTGTTGGCACAAACTTAGTTACAGGTGGCACCCAAAGCGCACTTGGTGGCGTGTATAAACTTAGTGCTAAAATGCGCAATGATGGCACGTTTGAACCTACCATGAAAATTAGTAACTCTTATGCAAAAACAACCAACCCTGGAATTAAACAGGTCTATCGTTTTTATGATGCAAATGGCCTTGCAATAGCTGACCTTATTGCTCTAGATGATGAAGAAATTGAGCACGGGCATGACATAATGTTCTATCACCCTTTCAGCGATTCCGATTTCTTTATGCTAAAAGCCAACAGTTACATATCGTGTGAAAAATTACTTATTAAGGTTATGGATAACGGGAATTTGGTCAATCCAAAACTTCCTCTCAAAGAAATTCAGAATTTTGCTAAAGAAAGTTTTGCTAAGTTCCATGAAAGCTATAAGCGCTTTATAAACCCTCATATTTACAAAGTGTCATTGTCTAAAAAGCTAAAAGCTCTAAAGCACGACCTAGTTCTCAAAGCCAAAGGCCTCTAACATTGTGATAGAAAGATTGGAATAAAGTCTTGGTGCTTATGCAGCCTTGGCATGACCAAAGACTTGATATAAAAACTTATAGTAAAAGTGTTGACGAATAAGGTTTAGATTTGCACTATAATGCGCTTATGGCAATTACGAAAATTCTTTGGGATGTAGATGGAACCTTGCTTAATTTTGAAGCATCAGAAAAAAATGCAATTCAAAGGCTCTTTTATGAATATGGATTTGGGGAATGCTCTGACGAGAAGGTAAAGCGTTATTCCCAAATCAATAAGGATTATTGGGAAAGACTTGAAGAAAAGAACTTACTAAACCTGAAATTCTAGTTGGGCGGTTTGAAAAATTTTTTGAAGAAGTTGGCATAAAAACCTCATACGCACAAGAATTTAATGACAAGTATCAGGAGCGCCTTGGAGATACAATTGTATTCAATGACGATAGTTATGAGATTGTGAAATCTCTTCATGGGAAAATTCCTCAATATGTTGTGTCAAATGGCACTATATTTGCTCAAACAAAGAAACTACGAGTTTCAGGGCTTGGTATTCTTATGGACGGAATTTTTCTATCTGAGCAAGTAGGATTTGAAAAGCCCAATATTGAATTTTTTGATATTGTCTTAGAGGCTATAAAAGCAAAATATAGGTCTCAAGTTTTAATAGTTGGAGACTCTTTGACAAGCGATATTCTTGGTGGTACTAACGCTGGGCTCAAAACCTGTTGGTATAATCCCAAAGGATTACTACCTAAAGGTAATGTTAGAATTGACTACGAGATAAAAGATTTGCATGAAATCTACAGTATTCTAAAGAATTGCGTTTAACAGCTCGCGTTTGGCTATCGCTCGTATCGAGCCTCTAATTCGCCCCTAGACAAAAAAAGACCCACAGCCAAAACTGTGAGTCTTTCTTTCGGGGAAAAGGAAAATTTCACTTTTTCCGCAAAAAGTACAAATTTTGGAAAAGTCCAAAAAAATTGAGAAAGTGCAAATGAGATAGCTCAAATGCACTTTCTTTGTTTAAATTTGTACTTTTCTTTTATGCCAAACCAAAC
>CAVDPO010000059.1:0-5003 GCA_963610855.1 Segatella copri | reverse complement strand
AGCCACCTGTCGGATTCGAACTGACGACCCCGAGATTACAAGTCACGTGCTCTGGCCAACTGAGCTAAGGTGGCATCTGTCTAATGACAGAAGCCACTGTACAAAAGTTTATTGACTTTTTCAAGTACCTAAAAGATTTTTTTTGAACTTTTCAGTCAATAAGATGATAAAATCGGTCTTAAATCAATATCGGCCAAAGTCTCCGGACCTTCCCTGAGTAATGTCGGAGCCAAATTCGTAGTCTTTGCCAGGAAGAATTGCATTGAGTACAATTCCTGCAATAGATGCGATTGCAAGAGATGTAAGAGTTATGTGTGCTTCCCCAATGCTAAATGTGACACCATTAGTAAATCCTAATCCACATACTAGAATAATAGCCCCAATGATTAAGTTCCTTGATTGTGTGAAGTCAACTCTGTTTTCAACAACGTTTCTAATTCCAATTGCTGAAATCATCCCATACAGTATGAATGAAACTCCACCAATGATTGCAGCTGGCATTGAGTTTACAAGTGCAGCAAATGCTGGTGAGAATGAGAGGATGATTGCATAGATTGCAGCTAAGCGAATTACTTTTGGGTCATACACTTTAGAAAGAACTAGAACACCAGTATTTTCGCCGTATGTGGTATTTGCTGGTCCTCCAAAGATTGCTGCAAATGATGTTGCAAGGCCGTCTCCTATGAGAGTTCTATGCAAACCTGGGTCTTCAATGTAATTTTCTCCAACTGTTGCCGATATTGCTGAGATATCTCCAATATGTTCCATCATAGAGGCTACAGAAATTGGTGCCATAACTAAGATTGTAGTAATGTCAAATTTACATACACTACCACTAAAATTTGTGAAGAAAGGCTGTAATCCAATCAATTTAGCTTGTGAAAGAGCTGTAAAATCTATTAGAGGAGCACCTGTTACAGTAGTTGCTCCAAAAGCGTTTGCAATTACAGCAATTACGTATGAGCCAACAACTCCAAGAAGAATTGGAATGATTTTTATCATACCCTTACCCCAAATGTTTGCTGCAACTACTATAACCATTGCAACTATTGCTAATGGCCAACAGGTAGAGGCATTTGATACAGCCGATGGTGCAAGGTTAAGCCCAATAAGGATGATTATTGGACCAGTTACGATTGGAGGTAAGAATCTCATGACTTTTTTAACACCTACAGCTTTTATTATGAGAGCAAGTATTACATACATTAAACCAGCAACTACAATTCCACCACCTGCGTACTGTAGTTTTTCTGCTCCACTCATTGTTGCATACTTTCCTGCGGACAATGCTGCAATTGCTGCATAACCGCCAAGAAATGCGAAAGAAGAACCAAGGAATGCTGGCACTTTCATCTTTGTGATAACATGAAACATGAGAGTTCCAATTCCAGCCATTAGAAGCGTTGTTTGAATTGACAGTGGTAAGCCATACCCGTTTACAAGTATTGGAACTAGTACTGTTGCTCCAAACATGGCAAACATGTGTTGCAGACCCAAGATAAGCATTTTTGGAACGCCTAACTTTCTTGCGTCTCTGATTGTTGTTTGATTGTCCATAGTCTTCCTCCTTAAACAATCGTCAGTGGTAAAAGGTCAAAAAAAATCAGCCAAAAATGGCTGATTCAAATTGCAAATAAAATAAAAGGGAATACAAACCCTATGAGCTTTAATTTTTCTTTTTTTAAGAAAACCGTTCTCATAGGACATCCCTCCGTGATTCTTTTCTGTTGGAACTTAACAGAAATTAAAATTAATGAAAAGACCTAAACACAACTTTTTTTATTTTTTTTGTAAAAGAGAACACCAATTCCCATAATTATTGCAAAAACAACTAAGTATGAGAGTATCAAATATGTTCCATATGATTTCCAACAGCAAAAACACATAAACACACAAGCACAAATTCCAAAAAAAGGCAGTACAAAGCGTTTTATAGGACTAAATTGTTTCTCTTTTATCATAAGATGCAAAAAAATTGGAATATAAAGCGCATACTGCGTAACTATAACAATTTCATCGGCTTCCCAAGACATTAGCCACAAAGGATTGCCTGTAGAATTCATTACAAGAGGTCCGTTAAAAAACAACGTTCCACACTGGAATAACCAAAATGCACAAAGAGCAAGCCCAATTAGACAAGATTTTAATGGCATTCCTGTAGATTCATCTACCTCTGCAATGAGGTTTGGTTTTGGACCTTGGCCTCTTACTGCAATAGAGTAAAAACCTCTCATGCAACCAAGAATAACACCATTAGTTGTCCCTAAACACGAAATAATGATAAAAACAAAGACTATAGTTCCAGCAACATTGCTATGAAAAAGATTTGAAAAAGCAATCATTGGAAGCCAATCCCCTGCTTCAACAATTTGAGCTGCATTCATTGTTGCACTCATTGAGTATGTGTAAAGCATATAAATCAAAGTGCAAAAGAGAGCTCCTCCAACCAAAGCCAAAGGCAAATCACGTTTTGGATTTTTAAGCTCTGAATTAATTGTTGTTGCAATAACCCAACCTTCATACGAAAAAGCAAAAGCACATACAGCTGCAAAAAATCCACCGCCCTGCACTATACTAGATGCCGATGTATCTGTAAAAATACGAATACCATTGCCATTAACAAGACCAACAATTGTTCCAATGACACCCATAAGAACTAGCGGAATAAGTTTTGCAACAGTCATACTTATTTGCATTTTTCCTGCGAGTTTTGGGGAAAATGAGTTAATTACAACAGCAAGAACCATATAAAGAAGCGCTATAGACATATTAGCTTGGCCAAAGGACTCAAGACCAAGTAGCATGCACGTGTAGCGAGCAGAAATATAAGATAATGTTGAACCTATAACTGGGTAATAAATAGCAGACATAAACCAGCCCATGCAATAGGCAAAACCTTCTCCTAATGAAGCCTCTGCATAGTCTACAACGCCATTGCACTTAACATATTTTGTTCCCATTTCAGCAAAAACACACGAACAAATTATGCAAATTAAACCAACAGCTCCAATAACAAGGAGACTTTGCCCCATGCTACCACCTGTAAGAGACAGTACTTTTACAGCTTTGAAGAATACTCCAGAGCCAATAACTATACCAATGACCATAGAAATAGCCGTTATAAGACCATATCTTTTTTCAAGTTTATTGTTCATACTCGCTATTTATAAAGACACTTTCAAAACCTTTCAAGAGGTTAGAAAGTGTCTTATTCTTTTTTGCTAAAGATTTTGATGTTTTTGCAAAACAGCTTTATTTAATTTTGCGTGCTTCCATATAAAAACGTTTTTCGTTTGCTTCTCCTAAGCTAAAAGTCTTTCTTGGAAGTGCCCCATCTTTGATAATTGTTTCAAAGAAAGTGCTTTTTTCTATTGCTGGTAAGAAAATACCAATGTTGCCTTCTTCACATCCAAGTTTGTCAGTTACATCTGCTCCATGAATGTAGTCAACAGAATAACCCTTAGCAGTAAGTGCATCAATGACTTTTTGAAGTGTTCCAGCAGCAATAGTTGCAGACGGATTAGTAAGTTTTACAACATAGTGTTTAGTCTCACCTTTAGCTTTAGCACAATATCCAAAACTTTGCACAGACTGGTCTGCAATACTTTTTGCTATACAGTTTCTACAACCAACAGTTTCAATATCAACCTTACTTGCATTTTTGTTAAGCTCTTGTAAAAAAACATCTTCAGGAACATTGAATAAAACTCTGTGAATTGGCTCAAAAACCAAGCCTGGGTCAAAAATATTTTCAAGTTCAACAAGACCAAATCTTGCGGGATGATTTTCTCTCTCTTCTTCTGAAAGACCTACTTTTATATCATCCCAACAGCTCTTTGCTGTAGCAAAACTATGGTTACCATCTCCCATTGCAAACAAAAGAGGGTTGTTTTTATCTAATTTTGAAGCAAGTTCTTCAAATGCATTTGTAACAGCCTCAAGGTCGCTTTCAGAATTAACAATCCAAGCCTGAAGATGCCCGCCATCTTTCATAAGCTCAAAATCATAAGCTACCTCAAGATCTTGTGTCTTTTTTGCAAGTGGCTCAATAACAGTCTTTTTTTCATCACTAATAAGAACCATGATGTGAGGAATCTCAAGAGGAGCATCTTTTCTTATCTCTTTTCTAGGCGGTATCCTAGATAAAATTGTGCCTTCTGTTGATCTTATAAGACTAGTTGAATTCTTTTCCCAACTATAGCGTTCAAGATCCAAAGCAACCATAAGACCCCATCGAGAAAGGCCAGAGGAGCATGTGCGCTTTACTAAGAAGAAAGATCTTCCATAGGTATCAAAAAGATTGCTATCAAGATAAGACTTCATTGTCTTATTTATATTTTCAATCCTAGCCTTAGAATCTCCGTCTTCAAGATAGCATTCTGGGAAAATTAAACGCAAAGTAGAAGGCGCATCACTAACAAATTTAGAAACATCCTCCCAATAATTTCTTTCAGATGTATATTGGTCACATGCCACAACCGCCCATTTGTTCAAATCTGTTCCTTTTTTTGGAATCATGATATCAGGAGCCATCAATCCCATTGGTTTAAGTCTGTTATTAATGTCTTTCATTCCTAACCTCTTTTTTAATTTTTCGAGTTTCCCCAAATTTTGAAAAAACCTTTTCTCCGTTCATATTACGCTTTAGAATTTTAATTCGCAACATAATTTGTTGCTTTTTGTTGCATTTACTTTTTCAATTGGCTATTTTGAGCATTTATTTTGAGCTTAGAGTTTTTTGCAAAAAAACATTTTATTTGTTAATATACATGTATGCTTCAAAGCCGAAGAGTTTTTGACATTTCTAACATAATAGCAAATTATGCTTTTCTCGTGTGTCTATTTTTATGCGCCATTTACATGACATCTTTTTGGGTTAATTTGGAAGCTTCATTTATAACTTTCATTGTAAATATTTGTGAAGTATTGTGTTGGACAATTTTTGCGCTATCTGTGATTATTTTCTTTTTCACACTTTTTTTCTGGATTGCAGACGAGTATCT
>CAVDPO010000058.1:7356-17764 GCA_963610855.1 Segatella copri | reverse complement strand
CAACAAATTTAAGAATAATGGTTTTGCTTTCAATCTCACAGGAGAATATGATTTTGATAAGAATTGGGGTGTTGTGGCAAACTTTGGAATGATGTTTGCAGGAAAGCCAACTTTTGTTGTTCAAACAAAAGAGGGTAAAACTGAAAAAGAGCAACAAAAAACGAACGCAGGTCTCTATATTGATTTTGCTGTTGATGCAAAGTACACATATGCAATCAATGAAAAAGTTTCTCTTGCAGGTCTTGCTGGACTTGAACTGGTTTCTGGATACATGGCAAAGGATAACATAAGAGACTCTTCAGTCTCTACACTATATAATATTGCTTTTGGCCTTAATCTTGGCGTTGAAGGTTCTTATAAAATCACAGATAAAATCTCTGTTGTAGGAGGAGCAACAGGCTCTTGGTTCTTTGTTAACGTTTCAAAGGCTTTTGATACCTACCGTGAGGAAAAGGAAAAAGACGACAAATTTGGAGTAGCAAGTTTCTACATTCGTCCATACGTTGGAGCAACTTACTCCTTCTAATATTACTTAGAGGTTTTTGCAAAAACCTCTTTACATGCAATTTTTTTGGGGCTGTCTTAATCAAAAGGCAGCCTTTTTGTTTTTACAACTCTTTCCGTTCTAGTTCTTCACGCTCTTGGTATTTGATCTTAAAAACTACCTTTCGGTTAGCAAGAACGTCATATAATGAGGAATGGTCAATATTGCTCCATCTCTTCCAACGTTGTAATTTCCTATCTTTATCACATGTTCTACGCGATACTTTTCTGGATGTTTAAGAATAGTCTTTGCACTTTTTGTATTTCCAGTGGAAGCTTTTACTTCAACCAAATGAAATTCACCTTTATACCTAATACAAAAATCTATTTCCAAACCAGTATCTTTGTGAAAATAATAAAGGCGCCTTCCCATCTTTACAAAAGTCTCTGCAATCAAATTTTCAAAAACAGCTCCTTTATAAGTGTAAAGATTACCTTTAAGAACATCAAACTGAGTGCCTTCTTCAAGCATTCCTGTAAAAAGCCCTATATCATTCATATAGACTTTGAATTGATCGTATATAGCATTACCTTCCATAGGAAATTCTGTAATATTCAAGTTGTAACACCTACTAATTATTCCAGCATCCTCAATCCATTGAAGACTTCCGGCATAATTTGAGGCATTTGATCCCTTTCGTACTACAGAGTACTGGAACTTGTGGTTTTCCTTTGCAAGACATCACAAAAGCTTCTAGTACAAAGAATAATTTGGCTAGAAATATTTTTCAAGTGAGTTTTTGCGAGTGTAGCAATATTTTACTACTGACTTTTTATGTATTTGACAATATTTTTCTAGTGACTTTTTGCATTTCATCAAGTCTTAAAGGTTTCCCATTGAAAAAGGCAAAAGGATTGGGGTATAAAAGAGACATGGCAACAAGTAGAAGAGATACAGCTGACTCCTACACACAAAGAGCTCACAAGGAGGGTTATCCCGCCCGCAGTGTCTACAAATTGGAAGAAATCCAAAAGGCGAACAATATTATCAAAAGCGGAGATACAGTACTTGACGTGGGTGCAGCTCCTGGAAGTTGGACATTGTATACCCATAGAATGCTACTCAAGGGCAAAGGCTCTATTGTGAGCGTGGATCTTAATCCTCTAAATCTTAATCCTGTGCCCCCTACTGTTACAGCGTATGTGGGAGATGCGTTTTCCAAAGAGATTAGGGAAAAACTTATAAGCCATGGACCTTTTGATGCAATTATTAGCGACGCAGCACCCATGACAACTGGCAACCGCACTGTTGACACAACTAGGAGCGAATGGCTAGCAGAACAAGTTGTCCTTCTTGCCCAAGAACAGCTCAAAACGCACGGAAATTTGGTCATCAAAATCTTCCAAGGAGGAGGTCAACAGCAAATCCTTCAAACTATGCGCACCATGTTCACCAAAGCCAAAACCTTAAAACCCAAGGCCTGCAGGACCGATAGCTTTGAACTCTACCTCATTGGATTAGATAAAAGATAAGTTCTTTTGGGGACACTCCCTTGTTGTTTTAACAACTGCCACCTTTGAAAAACTCCTTTAGGCTTTTTCTCGTAGAAACATACAAGGAGGAAAAGTATGGTTTTATTGAAACAAAGAAAAAGAAAAGGTGAAACTCTGTTAGTAGCTCTCGTAATTCTCGCTTGTCTTACAACATTGTTTGTATCATGTAAGCCAGAACCAAAAATGGAAGCAAAAGCAGAAGTAAAATTTGTTGCAAACATGATGGGCTCTGCAGAAGCAACAGAAACAGCCAATGGTAACTTTGCATCAAAATCCGCAATGAGCGAAGATACTTATATTGATGTTGACGGAGCTATTCACGGAACGTTCATGCAACTTGACGATTCAAAATTTACAGCTTTTTGGGGAGAAGGAAAGACAACAAAGAACTATTATGCTCGCTATGACTTGAAAATTGATGCATTAACAGCAGGCGACGAAGGCTCTAGCGGAACTTATCTTTTCTACATTAAAACTTCTTATGAAGGTGAAAACAAGAAGGTGGAATATGGAACTTCAAAAAGTAGAGGAAAATGTACTTATTTAGGACAAACAGCAGAAGATGCTAAAAAACTTAAGATTGAGTACTATGTTCTTGATGGTGTATACAACAAAGTTTACAACACACAAGTTGCAGCATATACAGACATTCCTGAAACATACAGAACTCTCTTAACAGGCAAAAATCCTGTTTACATCTTTACTGTTGCAAACGATTCTAAGTTCATACCAATGAACTAAGGAGCAAGAACAGAATAAAGAAAATATAGCAAATTAAAAACAAAGACCGTAACAATGTGAGTGTTAACCCACAGCTACGGTCTTTTTTTGCTTTATAAAACCAAAACTTTTATGCAAGTAACGTATGGAGTCTCTTTGCAAATTCAGAAGGATTTTTTGGCATAACGCCCTCTGACAAGAGCGCTTGGTCAAGCAAAACGCTTGCAGCATTAGATATGAACGCTTCGTCGTCAGAGTCTGCAATACGTTTTACAAAAGCATCATTTGGGTTGATTTCCAAAATTGGAGATGTGCCCTCGTAGTTGTCCTGACCCATTGCTTTAAGAAGCTGCTGCATTTGAACCGACGGATCATTTTCATCAGTTACAACGACAGCAGAAACATTTGAAAGTCTTGAAGAGACAATAACATCTTTTACGGCACTGCCTAGGGCCTTTTTGAGTTTTTCAGTAATTTTTGAGCCTTCTTCTTGAGCTTTCTTCTTCTCGTCTTCTGACACAAAGTCATCCATGGCGCCACTCTTATTTACAGCCTTAAGAGGGACATCTTCAAACTTACCAATAGAAGAAATGACAATATCATCAATATCGTCAGTCATAAGAAGAACCTCAATACCCTTTTCTTTATAAGAAGTAAGAAGTGGCGAATTTCTAAGAGCATTCTCGTCAGAACCTGTAATATAATAAATGCTCTTTTGGTCTGCAGTCATACGATCTTTGTATGCCTTAAGAGAAGTATAACCATCAACGGTAGAACTCTTAAAACGTACCAAATTCAAAAGCTCTTCTCTATTTGCATAATCTTGATAAAGACCTTCTTTTAGAGGGCGGTTGTACTGTTCAATGAATTTTGTATACAACTCAGGATTTTGCTCTGCTATATTCTTAAATTCTCCTAAAAGTTTTTTAACAGAGGCATTTCTAATGGTCATCATAACTTTGTTCTGTTGCAAAATCTCTCGAGAAACATTAAGAGGTAAATCTTCGCTATCAATTACGCCTCGCACAAATCTAAGATATGTAGGAAGTAACTCTTTTTCGTCATCTGTTATATAAACGCGTTTAACATAAAGTTTTACACCAGGCTTGTAATCTGCATGATACATATCAAAAGGAGCCTTGGCAGGAATAAAGAATAGCGTTGTGTATTCAGTTGCGCCCTCGGCCTTCGTGTGGATATAGAAAAGAGGATTTTCACTATCATAGTAAGTGTTTTTGTAAAATTCATTGTAATCTTCATCTTTCAAAGAACTCTTACTTCTTGCCCAAAGAGCTGCAGCACTATTGATTTTCTCTACTTTGTGCTCGCTTCCGGTAACATTGTATTTGTCATCATAAGTATTTTGGTCATAAGAAAGATAAATTGGGTAAGCAATATGGTCGCTGTACTGTTTAACGAGGTTTTCTATTTGCCATCGGTTTGCATACTCTTTGCCCTCATCATTCAAATACAGGACAATCGTCGTGCCACAGAGCTCTCTAGAAGATTCCTCAATTGTGTACTTTTCCTTACCGTCGCTTGTCCACTTGAAAGCTTCATCACAACCGTAAGCCTTTGACGTAACCTCGACTTTGTCTGCTACCATAAATGCCGAATAAAAACCCACACCAAACTGGCCAATGAGATTGCTATCCTTGCGCTGCTGCTCTGTCAAATTGGCCAAAAAATGCTTTGTCCCAGAACGTGCAATTGTACCCAAATTCTCATTAAGCTCATCATGAGTCATTCCAATACCATTGTCCGCTATCGTTAGAGTCCTCTTTTCGCCCTCTGTAAACGAGATATCTATTCTAAGTTCGCCCTCTGGAGTATTTCCATCTAAAAGTGTTTTGTATTTAAGCTTATCTAGCGCATCAGATGCATTAGAAATAAGCTCTCTAAGAAAGATTTCCTTGTGTGAATATAATGAATGGATTATTAGTTTTAATAATTCCGATACTTCTGTCTTAAATTGTTTTCTTTCCATAATTCCTCCACGTTCGAGATTTTTGTAAACCGTACTTTATGTATTTTGCAGTTAGAAGAAATGTCTTTTTAGCCACAAGCGCAATACCAAGATGCATGAAGGCTATTTACAAAAATCTCCTTATGAAAATTAACAAAAACACATCCTGCCGGCAAGAGAATTTCAAAGAGGATTTCACAGAAGAGCGTAGAACGTTTTAAGAATTTGTTAGGAACTTTCTATGCAAATGCAATAATAAGTTTTTTACCCATTGCAGTAGCTATTCTGTTAAGAGTAGCCACGGAAGGATTAATATCTCCAGTCTCAATTCTACTAAGATTTGATTGGTTTATGCCTGTTTTTTCAGAGAGTTGCTTTTGGGTCATGCCCGACTCGCTTCTAGCCTTTGCCATAGCCCTCATTACTTGATATTCAGGTTCAAGAGCATCCCATTCTTCTTTGAATGCAGGATCGCTCAGACTTTCATTAAGTAATCTAGTAAATTCATCCATGTTCTAATCCTCTTTCTTCAAATAATCAGCTCTATATACCAAGGCTAAATTAATCTCTTCTTCAGGTGTTTTTTGTGTCTTTTTTACAAACCCATTTGTAAGAATAATAAGCCTTCCCTTACTGAAAAAATACAAAATCCTCAATATATCAGAACCAAGCTTTACTCTCAATTCAAATATTCCATCTCTCAAGGGCTTTGAGAAAGGCTCTCTAAGCTGGTTCCCAAATTCTTTAAGCAAGCTAATGGCTCTGAAAGTCTTTGCTTTCATTTTTACATCTAAAGATAGGATAAAATCCTTTGCTGGACTTTTTCCATTTTCAAGCTTATAAAAATCCACATCAAACATTGTATTTTCTCCCCTTTTCAAAATATTGCACAAAAGCAATAATGTCAATCCTTTTGCCCTGCAACACTAAAGCGAAGCTTTACTCTTACGGGGATTTGCAAAATATGCGAAATAAATGGAAATTTTGCCTCTACCTTACCTTTACAGTAAGTCTTTTACTTCTTCAAGGAGTGTTGTCATGTAGAACCAGTTGTCTAAGGCGGTCTCGGCGGCAGCTATCATATTGGCTTTATCTCCAAGATTTGAACGCTCAATTTCAAGATCTTTGCAAAAAGTTCTAAGCGTTTTTAGATGAGCGTCATCAATAGTTGACCCCTCTCCTCCAATTATAACTTTAGAAGCGCCAACAACTTGAGATGCAATATTTAGAGCTTTACCCAAATAAGACAAAACTTCTTCATCTACCACAGTCCACAAATCTTTGAGATGGGCATCCATATTATTAGAAAGAGCCCAAGCACTTGCACAAGCTTCAAGACATCCAATTTCTCCACACCAACAAAGTCCTGTTTGAGAAACTTTTAAGTGCCCAAAATTGTTACAAGAGCCAAAAACTTTTCCTTCTTCTACAAAAGCAAGCTTAAAACCATCTCCCCAATCTAAATACATAATGGGACTAGAGCTTTTTAATAAAGAACTTTCACTAGACACAAAACGCTCTGCAGTAACTAAAGCCTTTGTGGAATTAGAAACTATTGTTTGAATTTTCAAAACTTGAGATAACGCTTCACATATAGGAATATTTTTCCAAGGAAGATATGGGCATTCTAATATTGTAGAACTGTCAGAAGATATACGGCCATCTACAGAAATACCAACACCTAACACTTTAGAAACATCTACAAGTTTCATAACACGCATACAGCTTTTGATAATGCTAACGCAAAATTCTTCAACTGTAATATTAGTCTTAGTGGGCATTCTTTCAAATTTAATTGGCCCAGCTTTAAGATCACAAAGAGAGACTGTTGTATTTCGTCTTCCAATATCTACAGAAAGCACAAAAGCTGTACTTGGAACAAGGTGCAATGCTGTTGGACGTCGTCCGTTGGAACTTTCAATTTTGCCAGTTTCTTCAACGAAGTGTTCTTCTATAAGAGAGTCCACAATTTCACCAACAGAGACTTTATTCAAACCAAGTATACGCGCAAGATCAGCTTTGGAAAGGTTTTCGTTTTTTCTCAAAGCTACCAACACTCTAGCTTTATTTATAGTTCTTGCGCTCTTTGGTTGCGAAAGTTTCATCTTAAATCCTGTTAACTCAAGAATTGACTATCTTTGAGTACTTCTCAAATTCAGCATCATCACACAATACAAAATGACCAGGTTCTACTTCTTTGAAAGAAGGAGTACTGTTTCTATAATCGTGGTCTGCCATTGGGTTATAAACAATTCTCTTTCTATTTTTCTCGTAGTTTGGATCTGGTTGAGGAATTGCACTTAACAAAGACCTCGTATAAGGATGAAGAGGATGCCTAAAAAGCTCTTCACTTGTTGCAAGTTCAACCATTTTTCCATAATACATGACGCCAATTCTGTCAGAGAAATATTTTACAACACTCAAATCATGTGCAATAAAGAGAATTGTAAGGCCCATGCTCTCACGTAAGTCATTGAGAAGATTCATGACTTGAGCTCTAATAGAAACATCCAAAGCACTAATAGGTTCGTCTGCAATAATCAAAGATGGTTGCATAATAATTGCACGTGCAATTCCTATTCTTTGTCTTTGTCCTCCAGAAAACTCATGTGGATAACGAGAAGCATGTTCACGAACAAGGCCAACAGTCTCAAGCATTTCATAAACTTTTTGGTCTATGTAATCTTTGTCTTTAACACCCTTAATAATTAAGCCTTCAGCAACAATGTCACGAACTGTCATTCTAGGATCAAGAGAGGCAATTGGATCTTGGAAAATCATTTGAATTTGATTTAACAAACTGCGGTCAACCTTCTTATGGTCTTCTTTTGCCTTCTTAACCTCTTCTTTGTTGTGAGCAATAATGCTGTCTAGTTCTGTAAGTCTTGTAGAATCTTTACATGAAGCTTTTTCTTTTTTTGCATTTGTGATGGCATCTTTATAAGATTTTGTTCCAGCGCAAATACGCTGTCCTTTGAAATAAACACTACCGCTTGTGCAGTCATACAACCTAATAATAGAGCGCCCGGTTGTCGTTTTCCCACATCCAGACTCACCTACAAGGCCAAAGACTTCACCTTTTTTAATGTCAAAACTAACGTTATCGACGGCTTTATTGACAGTGTGCCTATCAAGTTTGAAATACTGGCATAGGTTTTCAACCCTTAACAATTCTTCACTCATTTGGCACCTCCGTTGCTCATTCTTGCAATACGATCACGAACGATTTCTGGCATCTCTACATGAGGTGCATTTGGATGCAAGAGCCATGTGGCTGCATAGTGAGTGTCTGTAATCTTAAACATTGGAGGTTGCTGCTCAAAATCAATCTCCATAGCATATTTGTTTCTTGGAGCAAAAGCATCTCCCTTTGGTGGATAAATCATGTTTGGAGGTGTTCCTGGAATAGACTCAAGTTTATTGCCCTTGCTGTCCAAATCTGGGATAGACGCCAAAAGCGCCCAAGTATAAGGATGTGCAGGAGAATAGAAAATTTCATTGGCAGTGCCATATTCAACAATCTTTCCTGCATACATAACAGCAATTCTATCTGCCATGTTTGCAACAACACCAAGGTCATGAGTAATAAATATTACAGAGAGGTTTCTTTCTTTTTTGAGTTTGTTGATAAGCTCAAGTATTTGAGCCTGTATCGTTACATCCAAAGCCGTCGTAGGCTCATCACAAATGAGAATGTCAGGATTAGCTGTAAGAGAAATTGCTATAACAATACGCTGTCTCATACCACCAGAAAATTCAAACGGGTACTGTTTATATCTCTTTCTAGCTTCTGTAATTCCAACTTGTTCCATAACTCTAATAGCACGGTCTTTTGCCATTGATTTTGTTACAACTTTTATCTCTGCCATTGCTGTGTCACGAAGCCACAACATAAAAGAGACACTTCTTTCTTCAAAAGAGAACTTAGAAACATCTTCTATTCGTTTTTCAAACTGCTCTTGCATGTTTGAAAGAATCTTCAAAAGGTTTTCTTGAACAAGTTTCAAATCTGAAAGAGAAAGAGGAGCAACCTTAGCTTCTGGAGCTTTACCTTTAGCCTCAAGTCTCTCATAACGAGCTGTTTGTTTGAAGTATCTTTTTTCTTCTGCAAGATTACGAGTAATATCGTCATAATAAGTCTTGACTGCACTTGCTAAGCTTACACGGAAAGTATAAGCATAGCTGTCTTTAACCGTTTCAAGTGGGTCTATTGCTTTTTCAACAGAATCAGAGACTTCTTTTACAAGTTTTTCAGCTATATCTTTCTCTGGCATGTCAGAAGAAAGTCTCCTTTTGACTTCTGCAATACTAGAGAGTGCAACTTTCATGTCTCCAACAGATTTATTGGATGTGTATTCAAGTGCTGTTTTGATGTCAGAAATGAAATTTGTTATATAAGAACTTTTTAGACTTGAGGCTGTTTTCTCATTAAGTTGAGATGCATTCTCGTCTTGTAAGACACCGCCTTCAAGAATAACCCAACACCCTAAAGCAAAAAAGTCTGGAGTTTCTTCTGCTAAAGCCGTCTTTAGTATTTCAACACCCTTTTCAAGTAAAGCTACAAGTTCTGTAAAATCATGTGATTTACCTGCTTTACGGGAAGCTTTCCTAATTGAAGAATACAGTTCTTTTATTGCATCTTTGTCATTGACAACAAATCTATTGACAGACGCATTGAAGTAGTCTGCAACTTCTTTTGCTTCAGATACAGGATTAGAAACCGCCTCTTTGCTTATAGCAAGAAGCATGTCTTCTGCAGCTTTTAAGCCTGCAATAGCATTGGAATGTGCTTGCGAATATGGAGCTTCATATTTAGATTGCACACCAATGATTTTCTTAAACGTAGCAAAACGAGTACTGTCTTCTTTGCATCCACTTTC
Organism: Segatella copri; assembly: GCA_963610855.1. Classification (GTDB taxonomy): domain Bacteria; phylum Spirochaetota; class Spirochaetia; order Sphaerochaetales; family Sphaerochaetaceae; genus UBA9732. Next base: position 8,161 of record CAVDPO010000058.1, on the reverse strand, counting down.
TTTCATTGCAATATCAAGGTTTGCAAGCGTTACAGAAAGTTTTTTATGGCTTTCTCGTCTGTTTGCCTTGTTCTTCAACAACATTGCTTCTGTGATTTGGTTTCCAATTCTCATAATTGGATTTAATGAAGAAAGAGGATCTTGGAATACCATAGAAATCTTATCACCACGAATTTTATGGTAATCATCTTCACTAATTTTTAAGAGGTCTCTACCATCATAGAGAATTTCACCACTTTCAACTATTGTATTTGCAGCCGATATTCCCAAAATAGTCTTGCTTGTTGCAGATTTTCCACTACCAGACTCACCTACAATAGCAAGTGTTTCACCTTTGTAAAGGTCAAAAGAAATGTCTCTTACAGCCTGTAGTTTTCCATTTATTGTTCTAAAAGATATTGTTAAATCTTTGACTTGTAGTTTCTTTTCTCTTTCGTTACTCATTACTCGTCTGCTCCTCTAAGTGCCGGGTTGAAAGCGTCTCTAAGTCCGTTTCCAAACAAGTTAAACGAAATCTCAAGCAAAGAGATAAACAATGCTGGGAAGAAAATTATATGTGGATATGTTGCAAGGTAGTCTTTTCCATTTGCAAGCATTGTTCCAACACTTGTCATAGTAGAACTTTCAAGGTTAATAATTCCAAGGTATGTCAAACTTGATTCACTAAAAATAACACCAGGAATTACAAGAACAGAGCCTGTAATAAGGGTTCCTAGTGAATTAGGGAAAATATGCTTGAACATAAGACGACCGTTGCCAGCTCCAAGAGTACGGGCGGCTAAGACATATTCTTGGCCCTTAAATC
>CAVDPO010000058.1:2174-7346 GCA_963610855.1 Segatella copri | reverse complement strand
CTATAGAACTGCATTCTAACTCTGGAAGCCATGCCAATCCATCCAGTAAGAACGAAAGCAAACAAAAGACTCCAAACAGGGCCCACTTTCTTTGCTAAGTGCAACTGGAACAGCGTTGCTACAACCATAAATGGAATATCGACCAAAATATCACTAATTCTTTCCATAAGAAGGTCCAACGTTCCACCAAAATAACCTTCAACAGCACCATACATGGAGCCAATGAAAAGGTTTATGATTGAAACAGCAACAGCAAAAAGGAAAGAGAACCTAGCTCCTTTTGCAAGACGTGTGAAAATATCTTGACCTAACGAGTTTGTTCCAAATGTGAAACAAGGCTCAAATCCATACCTGTACTGGAAATATGTATACTTGAATATACGACACTTATAAGAGACCGATGACGAATCGCCCGTAACAGTTGCATATCGATACCTATCTTTAGCATTAATATCATCAAGCCCTGGGTCTCCCTCAATTCTTAAAGAATCGTAGTTGCCATCATTTCCGCTTGTTTTATAATCAGAAATAAAGTTTCCTGCTTTATCAAGGACTGCAACACCTTTTGCATTGGCTTCATACCAAATATTTGCATCACTTATGTTCTTGGTTTTAATTGCAGGATAAATTACCTGTATCCCTGTCTCATCTTGCCATGCTTGAAGGCTGTCATACTGTTCTTGAGAAAGCGTCATATACAAGAAACCGTTTGCTGTATAGCTGTCAAGTTTTGCTGTATATAAAAGCTTTCCTTCGTCTGTTACTTCAGAGCCATAGACTTTACGCACAACGTCCATGCCGGTTTCTGCTTCAATTGCTTTGTAGTAATTGAGGTTTGCTTCTGTTAGTTGAACTTTATGGCAACCGTCCCAACCAAGCCACTGGAAGTGTTTTGATTTTGGTAGAAGTTTTGTGTATGTGAGATATGTAGTGTCTGTTAGACTCTTTGAATAAGTTGTTTCACAAAAAAGAGGAACAACTATGGCATAAAGAATAAGAATAGCAATGATTATTGTAGCTACAATTGAACTCTTATTTTTTCTAAATCTATGCCAAGCATCTTCAAAATAGCCAATTTGTTTTGTCTTGAATTTTTCATCACTAGAGGAGCGATTATTAGTAAAACGGAACTTCTCTACTGGTATATTGGTATATTTGTTAGTATTTTCCATTTGCCTTGCTCCCTATCCTAATTCTTGGGTCAATAAAACCATAACTCAAATCAAGCAAAATACCAGAGGCCAGTCCAATAATCGTATAGAACGCAGACAACAGCATGAAGAAGTTGTAATCCAATGCTGTAATTGAGTTAACATACAAAGGTCCAACGCCAGGAACAACAAAAATGTTCTCAATTATAAGAGAACCTCCAATAATTCCTATAAACTCAGCAATTATCATTGGCAAAATAACAACCATTGCATTTCTAAGCGCATGTCTTTTTGTTGTTTGAGCTTTTGTCAAACCCTTAGTTCTAGCAAGAAGAAGATACTCACTTGTTAGGACTTCTGTGAGCTCTGCACGAGTAAAACGGGCAAATCCAGCGACAGAACCAAAAGCCAAAGAGATGACAGCTGGCAACATGGAATGGAACATAGAAAACGAGAAGTAGTCTCGCCCGCTATTCATAACAAGTGGGAATAATTTTAGTTTGAAACAAAGGAAATATTGAACCAAGAATGCATATACATAACTTGGAACTGACACAAAAATCATGACTCCTGTTGAAATTAAATGGTCTTGCCATTTATTTTTCTTAAGCGCTGCATAAATTCCAAGCAAGAGCCCAAGGGGGACTGCAAAAACCATTGCATATACATTCAAAAGAATAGTTGCAGGTAGCTTGCTAAGGAATATTTGCATACAATCCTGGCCAATATATAAAGATTCACTAACACCCCAGTCTCCAGACAAAAGTGTCCTTGTAATGAAGTTCCAATATTGTTGCATTAAAGGAATTGCGTTTCCGTTAGCATCAACAAGACCCTGTCTTACTCTTCTTTGGAGTACAAGGGACATGTCTTTACCAAACTGCTGAGCTGGAATATTTGGAAGCAGTCTAATCAAAAGGAAACATCCCGATATAATCACAAAAAACGTCAGAAGCATGAGAAGTACACGCTTTATGACATATTTAACCATGTTCAACCTCTCTCTATGGCAATGCGTAGAAGTATCTTTTTACACCTTTTAGCACTTTTTTAGTCTTTTTCAACTCGTTTTTATTTTTAGTCCAATCTTAACGTGCTCAAAGATATTTCTATGTATTGCTATAAAATCTCTTAGGTAAAGCTAAAAAACCTCATCGACACCCTTAGAGAGTGTCGATGAAGTATTTTCTTTATAAAACTATTTCTAGTTGTACTTAAGAACGTAGTTCTGAGACTTGCAGTATGCTTCCCAGTCAGCATCGGAATAGTTGTATGTGTAATATTTAAGTCCACCACGACCCATTCCAAAGATGTAGTCCTCTGTGTAGTACTTGATTTGCATACCCTTGAGGCTTGCAGAAGAGTCTCCCATGATTGGGATTTCTTCGTAAGTCATCAAAACAGCCATTTCGAGAGCTGCAAGGATATCAAGTCTTGTCTCAGGATCACCATCAGAATCGCCGCAAGAATATTCAACGAGTGTACCATCATCACTCTTGATTGAACGTTTTTCACCAAGCATGATGTCGTTCCAATCCTTGACACTTGCTGTGTAGTTCTTGCCATTTACCGCAATTGTCAAAGTCTCTGTTGATGTATCCCAGCAAGGATTGTACTGGTATGTTGGGTTTGTATAAGCTTCCATGAGGTTATATGGATCAAGAGTAGAACCTGTCCAACCAACACCAAAGAGCATATCAACTTGGCAATTCTTGAGAGCGTCAGCAAATCCGTTTCCAAGAGTATCGTCTCTTGTGAATCTAAGCTTGCCTTCGAACTTTGTTCCCTTTACAGCTTCTGTGAAGCAGTTTACGAGATACTCATAACCATTGTTGTAGAACTTGGAAGTTGAGTTTGGAGTTCCAATCTTAATCTCAACAACATCGGTCTCTGACATGAGTCCTTGTGCAATTGCCTTGTCGTATGCAACATCATAGAGCTGTTTTGCCTTAGTAAGGTTGTATCCTGTAATAGAATCAATTGCTTCGTCTACATCTTCATAAAGCTTTCCTTCGCCAATGTCTTCTGTGAGACCCCAGAAGTTAACAAGAACGTTCTTAGCTTGATCTGTTGAACGATAAGGAGTTCCGTTTTCTGGGTCGCAAATGATAAGGTCAGAATAAAGAGCAAATCCAGGAGCATTAGTTGGGCTTGTTGCAAGACAGAAGTCAGCTCTGTTGAGAGCAAAACTCATTGCCTGTCTAAACTCAAGAAGTGTAAGAATGGTCTTGTTAATGCCAGCGCCTGCTGCAGCTTGCATGTTAGCAAGTTTCTCTGGATCTGGGTTAAAGGCCATGAAGAATGTGCTGTCGCCAGGTGTGTAGTAGCAGTAGTCAGACAATGAATATGTCTTCATGTCGTCAACTGTAAGGCCATAGCCATCAAGCTTTCCTTGGAGGAAGAGCTCAAGTCTTGTTGAAGCTTCTGGTACATAGTCTGCAACAATCTTTGTTGTCTGGTACAAGTTTGGATTGTCGTTGAACAAATAGTAGTTCTCGTTTCTTTCAAGTACAAACTGTTTGTCAGCTTGGAAAGATGTGAGCTTGTATGGACCATAAGAAGGAGTGGTCTCTGCAGATGTGCAGTATGTTGTTGTGTAAACGCCATCAACAACGCTTGAACATGCGTCATAAAGGTCAATCTTTACAAGGTTTGTGCCTGTAAGTGAATAGAGAAGATAGAAGCCTTTAAGAGGCTTTGTAAGAGCAATGAGAATCTCATAGTCACTTAGTGCTTGGTAACCAACTTCATCCCAATCCATTTCTGGGAAAGTAGAAGAATATACTAAGTAGTTTGGAACATCATCCTCTGTTTCGCCCCAAGCTGGGTTTCCAGTTACAACAGGAACAAAGAGTGCATAGTTCTCGTCTGTGAGAGGAATAAGACCCTTGCTGTCTGCCATTGCCATGAGAGTATCCCAGTTAGTTACATCAAAGTAATCTGATCCATAAGCACCAACGTAGTCATTAAGAGTGTTGCTACTTGTCCAAGCAAGAGAGAAATCAAGACCAATGTAAACAGGCTCTTCATTAGCTGTGTAATACTGGCCATCAGCGCCTTTGTGAAGGTCTGCCATTGTATATCCAGCATTAGCACCGTTATCAAGGTCAACAGTCTTTCCCTGATAGAGATACTCTTTTGCGTTGTAAACAACCATGTTGCCAGAATAAAGGTTGTCTGCTCTGTAGTTTTGAGCAACTGGGTTGATAAGTCTCTTTTGAGACTCTACGAAATCTTTAGCTGTAATTGGTGTGCCATCATCCCATTTAAGATCTTGTCTAATTGTGATGACATATACCTGGTTTACAGAATCTTCTGTAATGCCATACTTGCCAACATACTCAGCAGTTACATCTTTTGGCTCGCCAACTGCAAGAGCTGGAACAACTTTGTATCCAGTTTCATCTTCGTTGTAATCGAATGTATAGAAACCGTCTTCAATGTAGCTACCAATCTCTGTCTCTGTGTTGGTTTCGTATGTATGAGTATTCCAGTTAGTTGGGAAAACTGACAAAGCCTCGTTGTATGTATATGTTGCAGGTACAACTGGGGTTTCTGTCTTAGGTGTCTCAACTGTCTTCTCAACTGTTGTTGCTGTTGTTGTCTCTGTCTTTGTAACAGTCTCTTCTTTCTTTCCACAAGAAACACAAAGAAGAAGTGAAACAATCAGCAAAGCTAATGCCAGTTTTTTCATTTCTATATCCTCCATAAAAGGTTTTATTCTCTCTTCGAACCACGTCCGAACGTAATAAACGTAATAAATTTTTCTAAGGTCTTTCTATCACGGTTTTGGCAAAACCTCTTGCTACAGTTTTTGCCAAGCCTTTTACTAAAACCTTTGCCAAAACCTCTTTGAACTATAAGCAAAATGTCCAAAGATAACATTTTTGGAACTATATTTTAACAATGGAGAGAAATTCTTTCAACCTCTAAACGTAAATCACAGCTTTTAACATTCTTTGTTACTATTGCAACAAATTATAGATAAAAAGTAACACGAGAGAGATAAGGAAATAGCAGC
>CAVDPO010000058.1:0-2164 GCA_963610855.1 Segatella copri | reverse complement strand
GAAGAAACTCAAGAACTGTTCCCTTATTTTTATGTTTTCTTTCCTTATACTCGCTGTAAGTTTCTCTGTGATTATCTTCGTAATCTTTTCTTCTTAAATCAAAAATCTTTTTTGCAGAATAAGTTATTCCGTCTGTTACACCGTTATCTAAGACCCAAATTAGAGCTCCCGCAAGTAAAAGAAATGCTCCAGATACAAAAAAAGCATCACACGTTAAACGTACAGCATCTAAGTTGCTTTCTGCTGTAAAAGCACCTCTTAGAATAAGAAGTACAAGCGTTATGACAGCACCAGAGGCATAACATATTACCAATTTAAGTCTATTTATTTTTTTCATTTTTTTCTTCATTCAGTAGCTTTCGTAATAGAGCCCTGCCATACCTAAGCCCAAATATCCTTTAAGAGGTTTCTTACAAAAGTAGTCTTAAAACAATTTAAGGATATCAAGACTAGGCCTTTTTGTCTTTAACCTTTTTTCTTTAACTTTGTCTTTAATTTTGCAATCTATCTTTTTCATTGTATACTTGCTTTATGGAGGTTTTTGCAAAATTTGCATTGATGGCAAGTTTGCAAAAGCCTTTACACCATAGGAGGCAACAATGAAACGTTGTAGCATCATCATTCACAGTGTAAACGGTAACTGTTATACAATGGGAGCATTCCTTAAAGAAGAATTAGAAAAAAGAAACGTAGATGTACGCTTTTACAGAGTTGAAGACAACGACTTACACATTCTTGCAAACGAATCAGAGACAGTAAACAACTGCTATGAAGACATTATGGCCCTTCCTGTGGCAACAACTGAAAAACTCTTGAAAAGCGATATGATAATTCTTGGCTGTCCAACAGTATTTGGAAACGTTACAGCAGAGATGAAAGCCTTTATAGACAACACTCTTCCCATGTGCGACAACAAAACTCTTGCTGACAAATTCTTTGCATGCTTTACCACTTGTCGCAACTCTCTTTGCGAGGGATCTAGGACTTTAGACACTCTTATTTACTGGGCACAAAACATGGGCATGCTACACATTCCATTTGGCATTCATAATGAAATTGCACATTGTACGCAACCTGTTCAAGGAATTGTGCATTGCGAGGGCAAGGACGGCCTTATTGCGCCCGCAGCTCAAATAGGAGCAGAACTCACATCTTATGCCAACGATCTTGCCTCTTACATCCAAGAATAATTTTTCTAGAAGTTTTTGAAAAACCTCTCTAATGCTAATTCTCTAAAGCCTCTTGAGCTGCTGTATATAAGGTTTCTACAAGAGAAGAGATATTCTCAATATCAACACTTGAAAACGCAAGTCTTATATGGTGATCGTCAAGCCTAATAACACCTGTTCCATATTTATCTAAAAGAAGCTGTCTTAAGACTTCTGCATCACAAAGACACTCAAAAGACATAAAATAACCACTATTAAAAGGAAGAGGTACAAGCTCTTTTTTATCTTTATACTCTTCAAGAGCCTCTTTCAATGCCTTATAACGGGCCCCAATCTTGTTTATAGCTTCACTTTTTTGTTCATAGTAAGAAGGACTTGTCATCCCTTTAATGAGAATGTTTTGGGACGCTGTAGTACAACAAGAAAGACTGCCCCTTACCGCACCAAGAGTTTTTTGCATAAGAGCATCATATTGAGGATTTGTCATATTCTTACAACCGTAAGTGATAAAAGCAGTTCTAAAACCCCATACAAGTTCTTCTTTTGTTGCTGCATCACATTTGACAGCAAGTAAGTTTTCTGAAATATCACAAAGATAAGCAAAAAGACTTTCTTTACATACTTTGTCTTCAAAAAATAGCCCAAAATAAGCGTCATCTGTAATAACTACAAGCTTTTTTCCTAAATTAGAGTATTTTTTAAGAACTTCAACAATTTTCAAAGCCTCTTCTTTTGTTGGAGAATATCCCGTTGGATTATTAGGAAAATTAAGCAAAACAACAGCTTTCTCTTCTATTGTATTTTCTAGCGCCTTATCAAGGCCCGCAACATTAAAAAGACATTCTTCAAACATTGGGAACAAAACTTTGTTGGCTTGACATCTTTCATCTATTATTAAATCGTAATTTTCCCAATACATATCAGGCAGTATTACTCTGTCACCCTCGTCAACAAAAAGAGAGAAAACAAGACTTAAAGCACTCGTTAAGCCACTT
>CAVDPO010000057.1:1815-2833 GCA_963610855.1 Segatella copri | reverse complement strand
ATTCACTGCTCCAGCCCAAACGCTAAAAACGCATAGAAGAGCAACCAATACCAATGAAACTTTTTTCATTCTTTTCTCCCTTTAGTTGTGTTTCTAAGGGTTTTTACAAAACTCATTTTGCAAAACCCATCATATTATTTCTTAAACAAAATGAATTTCTCAATAGGAAATAAGATTAATGTATAGACAATGCCTGATATTATTGAACCCAAAGTAGGTGCAAGTTTTACAACCCAACGTACTTGTGTGCCAATAAGAATATTTGCTACAACACCAGATACCCAAGTGGCCAAAGTTATGAGAATTGCAAGAAGCCCTATGTATATTGCAAAATAATATCCAGGAACTGTAGTTTTGAAATTACCTTTTAAGTTATGAATGTACGAATAAGTATTAGACAAAAGATTTGAAGCAAAAAAAGGCAGTACATAACCCCAATTTGCATTACCAGATCCAAGAGTTTTTTCATTGAAAACTATTGTCAAAAAAGAAGGAAGTGGGGCCTTCCATTCCTTGAGTAAAGCAAAAAGGGCGTTTACAGTTACAAGTTGAATTATAGTTCCAATTCCACCAATTAAAAGAAACCTAATGAATTGAGTGGATGTTTTATCGGCCTTTGGTGTTTTTTTATTAGATAAAACTTCTTCCATGAAATTCTCCCATCACTAGAACAATGTTACATGAATTGTGTTACGTTAGGCTATCGAAACACACCAAAAGCCTATTCTGCAAATTCAACGCAAGAGCGTTTTTATTCAAGAGCCCAAAACCTTAATAAAAAGCGATGTCCGGGAGGGGAGGCTCTCCGGACATCTAAATCACACTAAAAGGAGGTATGAAAAAAACTGTTGCTCTGCCTATTACATAGCAAGAAGCGTGCCAAGTGCTTTTATGGCGATAATATTTGGATTTTGTCATTTTTAGAGGTTTTATTGAGGTTTTTGCAAAACTGCCTTCATGAATCTTGGCTTTACCCTTGTGGCTAAAATGACATTTCTTCTAACTTCATAATACATAT
>CAVDPO010000057.1:0-1805 GCA_963610855.1 Segatella copri | reverse complement strand
AATACATATTGTCTGAAGTTAATTCCTTGAATCTTGAATGCATAACTTCGTATAAATTGCCCAACTTATTTCGCTACAGTTCCTTATTTCAGTTCTCAAAAAATGTCTTTTAATCCAAATCCAATCTTCACAAAGCTCATTTTGCAAAAACCTCTATTTTGAGTTATAATGTGAAATAATTGGACGTGCTGTGAATTTTTTTCACACTATATATGCTTGGTTAAACAAATGCTATCTAGTAAACTGTGCTTGCACTTGTAGGAGGGCAATATGAAAAAAATAGAAGATTACATTATTAGCATTCCTGATTTCCCAGAACCAGGAATTATTTTTCGTGATATTACAGGTATTCTTCAAGAAGCCGATGGCCTTAAACTTGCAATAGATGAGATGGCCAAACTTGTATCAAAAGTCGATTGTGACGTCATAGCGGGAGCAGAGTCTCGTGGTTTTATTCTTGGAGTTCCTATTGCTTATCTTTTGCATAAGCCATTTGCTCCAATTAGAAAAGCTGGAAAACTTCCAAGAGAGACTATTTCTGAAACTTACACTCTCGAATATGGCACAGCTACAATTGAAATTCATAAAGATGCTATTAAACCTGGACAAAAAGTTGTTCTTATTGACGACCTTATTGCAACAGGTGGAACAATGAAGGCTGCAGCCAATTTGATTGAAAAACTTGGTGGTCAAGTTGTAGATATAGTATTCCTTTTGGAACTTGCTGGACTAAAAGGTAGAGATGCTCTATCTAAGTATAAAGTAGAGTCTATTGTAACTTACGAAGGCAAATAACTCCTTCACAAAGTCTTTTGCAAGATGATTCTTGTAACGCAGTTTTTTACAAAAATCTCTAGCAATGACATTCGTTTAGACCGCAAATAGCCCCACTACTTAATAGGCACTACTGCTAATAATGCTAGTAGTAGTGCTACTGTAAAAAGCCCGCTTTGCATTCTGCTCGTTTTGGTTATATAAAATGCAAAGTTGGTCATAGCAATACAAATGCAATGTACTTGCTAAGTCCACTGGTGGCTACACTGGAGCATTGTCTCAAATTGGCACGCAAACTAGCGACATTTCCATTTGTTTAACTTTGCAATATTGAACTTAGCGGGCTTCTATTTCTTTAATGTTGAACTCATTTCCTTGTAAGAGAAAAGTGTTTTCACTTTTGCAATAAGGGCAAATCTTTCCATATTCCACTGTGCCATATTCTTTCTTGCAATCTTGGCAATAACTTACAGCTGGGATTGTTTCAACAATAAGTTCTGCTTCTTTCATGTGGACCGATTTCTTTTTGACAGCCCATTTCCATACATCATAAAGATAAGATTCTATGACTGTAGAAACTTCTCCAAGTTCAATCGTAACAGACTTGACCTCTGTAAGAGCATTTTTATTACAGAGGTCTTCTACCATATCAACAACATGAAAGACAACACCTAATTCATGCACAATTACTTACTCCTAGATAAGTCGTCTAAAATCCAAGATATCAAATTCTACTTAGACTTTTTTGAGAATTTAATCTTGATTGCTTGTTTTAAGCCGTTTGGAAGAATGTACTTGAGTTTGTCTTCACTCTTTACCATTTTACTAGCTTTTGGCAAGTCTCTTTCTAAGTGTATTGCATCAAAGACGCACTTTGTTGTGCAAATACCACAGCCAAGACACCTATTTGGATCAACTATTGTAGCTCCACAGCCAAGGCAGCGTGCTGTTTCTTTTTTCACTTGTTCTTCTGTGAAAGGAAGAGTTGTGTTCCTAAAAGAAAGTTTTTTGACAGCTTCGTTGTATCCTGG
>CAVDPO010000056.1:0-12014 GCA_963610855.1 Segatella copri | reverse complement strand
GTTCTGTTCCGTTCCAAGCATAGCGACTTTTTGTGAAGGCTAGCTCAGAATAAGTATAAAAGAAATCTTTGACGCCAAATTCTAGCTTGAGTGTTAGAAGTTTTTGTCTTTTGTCAAAGTTATAGAACCAGTCTGTGTCATTTACGTAATCTACAGTGTTTGTATGTAGATATATTTCTGGAGATGCTGTAACTCCAATCTTATAGCTAAACCCATCCAATAATGAGAATTTTGGACTATAATTTTCCAATCTTGATTTAAGAGAAGAAAGGAGATTTTGTGTGAAAGTGTTTCCTTCTGCAAGTTTCTCTGCTCTAGATAAAATTATCTTTGCTTCGCTTCCAGTCCATGGTTGCGAGTAAGATGGCGAGGCCAAACCTAAAAGTGAATAAAGTGTATATGTGTCATTATAGAATTCACTTTCCGTTATTGGAATTATGAATGAACTAAGATTTTGGGAATACCCCCCCCCGTATATGCTATAAGCAATAACAAGGAGCAAAATAGTAAAAATAGTAAAAGATTTTTTCTTCATGCCACTGATGATAAGAAAAGCTTATTGAAAAGTCTAGGAGGTTTGTTTTATGCAAGACATACCTGCAGCTAATTATTCTAAAAAATTTCTTTGGTGTATACACTGGCCTTGGTGTATACCTTGGTGTATATACTAGTTGAAATAGTAACACAGGTATTGCGCAAATATGGCAAAAATGGTAATGTTCCGTTGCATTGGGCGGATAGCTCAGCTGGTAGAGCAACAGACTCTTAATCTGTGGGTCCAGGGTTCGATCCCCTGTCCGCTCAAACAAAACAGGTCACCTGAAAAGGCGACCTGTTTTCGTTTGAGATAGGTATGGTGGGGAGCGAACCTTTCTTAATCATTTTCTTTTGGACCTTTCTTTTCAAGATGATCAACTGCGAAAGCTGATTATTATTTTCTTTCAATTTGTTGTCAAATATCCAATATCAATATCCAATATCAAAAGAAAGAGCTTGGCCAAAGATAAGACCAAAATAATAGCATAGAAGTTTGAGAACATAACAAGTAGAAATGTTCAAATTATTTTGATACAGTTCCTAAAATAAGTGCAAATAAAAGGAGGCGGCTAGAATGCATACAACACCTATATATGAAGCTTACAAAGATTATCCTCATGTGAAACTTATAGATTTTGGAGGATGGGACTTGCCTGTCAATTTCGAAGCAGGAATTATTGCAGAACATAATGCTGTAAGAAATGAAGCTGGTATGTTTGACGTTTCTCATATGGGTGAGTGCTTAGTAGAGGGCCCTGGTGCACGAGCCTTTTTGGACAGCCTTGTGACAAATGATGTTTCATCACAACCTGTTGGACGTGCATTGTATGCAATTATGTGCTATGAAAACGGTACTTGCGTAGATGATTTAATTTTATATTGTCTTAAAGAAGATGTGTTCTTTGTTGTTATGAATGCTTCCAATGTTGAAAAAGATTTAGCTTGGATAATAGCCCATAAGCCACAAGATGGTGTAAAAATTACAGATTTAAGTGCCAAAGTTGCACAAATAGCAATTCAAGGCCCAAAAGCTGTTGATTATGTTTCTAGCGTTCTTCCAAGTGCAAGAGACCTTGGATTTTTTGGTATTGATTGTACAAGTGGAATTTTTGGGAAGAAGTGCATAGTAGGAAGAACCGGATACACTGGCGAAGATGGTTTTGAAATTTATTGTGATGCAAATGACGGAACATTTTTTTGGAATGAATTTATTAAAATGGGAGTAGAGCCTTGCGGCCTTGGAGCCAGAGACACGCTACGCTTAGAAGCAAAACTGCCTCTTTATGGGCATGAGATTTCTGACACAATAACTCCTTTAGAAGCAAATCTTGGTGTTTTTGTAAAACTTGATAAAACAAGTGATTTTATTGGCAAAAAAGCTCTATTGGAACAACAAGAAAATGGCATTCCAAGATCTCTTAGAGGTTTTGAAATGGTAGAGGGAGGCGTTGCAAGAAACGGTTATCCCGTACTTCTAGAAGAAAAAGAAATTGGATACGTAACAAGTGGATGTAAAAGTCCAACGCTTGATAAGTTTGTTGGTTTTGCTCTTATGGAAAGAAAAACAGGACTTAAGTTTGGCGACAACATTGAAATCTTAATTCACAACAAGCCTAAAAAAGCTGTTCTTGTTAAAACTCCTTTCTACAAAAGAGGAAAAAGAAACGACGACAAATAATGGTCTTGGCGCAAGCGTACAAATTTTGTGAATTTTGTATCAAATGACCATTTTCGATTGGCAATAACATTGGTATTTTGAATGTGGGCGAGCTTTAAGACCAACTTTATATTAGCCGTTATGAAAACTGCCATATAAAAAGCTGTTGTATAAATATAGTCTTGAGATTTTCGCTAACATTGTTTTCTAAGTGAGGAGTTCTGATGGATTTTACTGGCAAACTCAAGGAGACTTTGTACTCCGTCCTCCCCATTGTTGGCGTGGTTTTAATCTTAAATTTTACCATTGCCCCTCTTGGTGAAAGCCTAATTCCTTTTTTAGTAGGCTCAATTTTACTTGTGCTTGGACTTTCTTTGTTCCTTGCTGGAACCGATATTGGCATGGTTCCCATTGGCGAGAAACTTGGATATGTACTTGCCCACAAGAAAAATGCAACTCTTATGCTTGTAATAGGCTTCATTGTAGGTTTTTGCGTAACATTCGCAGAGCCCGATGTTAGCGTACTAGCATCCCAAGTTCATAGCCTTAACCCGTCTATAAACCAACAATTCTTGGTGTTTATGATAGCATTAGGCCTTGGCGTATTCGTGGATACTGGTCTTATGAGAATATTGAAAAGATATCCGCTTAAATGGGTCTTAATAGCTTTTTATCTTATAGTCTTTGTTTTAGTTGCAGTTGCCGGCCAATCCATGGCATCTATAGCCTTTGATGCAAGTGGCGCAACAACAGGACCTTTGGCAGTTCCTTTTTTGCTTGCGTTGGGACTTGGTGTTTCTTCTGCAACAAAAGACGGACAAGACAGTAGCTTTGGCTTAACAGGTGTAGCATCCATTGGTCCAATTCTTGCTGTTGCTGTAATGGCAATACTTGCGGGAAAAGCCGGAGCTCAAGGAGAAGAGATTGCACAGGAAGCTTCTCATACTCTTAGCCTTTGGGCGGTAATGTTAGAGAAAGTCAAAACTACAGCTATTGGCTTTGGACCTCTTGCTGGAATAATTATTATCTTGCAATTTACGCTACTGCATTTTCCTCATGTAAAATTCAGGAACATAATCTTTGGTATTATTTATAGCTTTATAGGTATTGTAGTTTTCCTTACTGGTGTTGATTATGGGTTTGTAAATGTTGGTAGACAACTAGGTCAAATGATATCCTCAAATTACAGTCCTGTGCTAACAATTATACTTGCATTGGTATTTGGGGGCATTGTTGTATGCGCAGAGCCTGCTGTTTGGGTTCTTAAAAACCAGGTTGAGACAGTTACTGCAGGAAGAATAAAAGGCTCATTAGTTATGCTTTTCTTATGTATTGGTGTAGCTAGTGCTGTTGCTTTGGCAATGGTAAGAATTTTATTTGAGATCAACTACTTGTGGTTTGTTTTCATTGGAGTTGGGTTAGCATTGGTGCTTTCATTGTTTTCTCCACCACTTTTTACGGGTATTGCATTTGACTCTGGTGGTGTTGCAAGTGGCCCAATGAGTACTACATTCCTTCTTTCTTTTGCTCTGGGAGTTTCTGGCTCAGCAGAGCTTGGATTTGGGCTTGTTGGTCTTATTGCAATTTCTCCGTTGATTGCAATTCAAATTTTAGGCATTATTTTCCGCATAAAGGAACATAATGCAAAAAACAAGGCTCATATTATACAGAGCAATGAGGGACAGGTGGCTGCACAAGTGCAAGGTCAAGAACCAAAACAAGAGCACGCACAAAGTCAAGTGGAGGCAAAAAATGTTGTTTCTAAAGAATAATCTTTTGGTCGCAATCGTAGACCGTGGTCATGCTGAGCGTTTTTTCTCTATTGCCAAAAAAGAGGGAGCTAGTGGAGGAACAATTATTCCTGCAAAGGGTACAGCAACTAATTCCATTTTGGCTGCTCTTGGACTTGGAGATAAATCCAAGGAAATTGTTTTGGTGGTTCTTGATAATGAGACTGCCTATCGTATTTTTGAGGCTGTCCATAAAGAGGACAAAATTCAAGGTGTGTTAGCCTTGCTTACAAACGAAGAGGAGAATGATATGGATTGCAAATGGAAAATGATAACAGTCATAGTAAACACAGGTTATGCAGACGACATCATGGATGCTGCAAGAAAAGCTGGTGCAACTGGTGGAACTGTAACACATGCTAGAGGAACAGGAACAGCAGAAGACGCACACTTTTTGGGTGTTACAATAGTTCCAGAAAAAGAGATGATAATGATTTTATCAGAGTCTAATAAAACACAAGCTATCATTGATGCTATTTCCAATCTTGAGTGTCTAAACGAACCGGGTGTTGGCATTATGTACACAAATGATGTCAAAGAGTTCAAAAATCTCAATTCGTCAAAATGATGAGTTGAGAGGTGTTTCGTCATGATTAGAATATTGGAAGGTAAAGAAAAAAATCTCATTAAACATCACCCATGGGTCTTCTCTGGAGCCCTTGATAACTCAACGTTGCCCGCAGTCGCGGGAGTTGAAAAAGTGTGTTCAAGTGATGGCCGTTTTATAGCTTGGGGATGGTATGACAAAGACAGCCACATTCCACTTAGACTTCTTTCTTGGAAAGAAAATGACATACCAAATGAAGGGTGGTGGGCTAGAAGTGTAAGAGAGTCAATCTTGCGACGTAGGGCCTTTTTTGAAGATAAATCTAGCAGTACAAATGTCTTTAGAATAATTCATGGAGAAGCAGACATGCTTCCTGGCGTTGCTTGTGATGTTTACGGTCGTATTGTTAGAGCCATTATTAGCGCCCGCGTTGCTTGGGATATGCGCTCTGTTATAGTCAACACAATAGAGAGTCTTTTACACCCACAAATGATTATTCTAAATACAGACTCAGCTTTTTGCTCTATTGAAAAACTCCACGAAGTAACAGAATACTACAAAAACGGTACAAAATTTGTTCCCACAGAGCGCCTTGATGAAATAAAGATACGAGAAGACGGTCTTTATTATGCGCTTGTCCCTGGAAGTGGTCAAAAAAGTGGTTTTTATTGCGACCAAAGAGAAAACCGCATTAGGCTAGAGCAATATGTAAAAGATGCAGTTGTTTTTGATGGTTGTTGTTATACTGGCGGTTTCACTTTGCATGCATTGCGTGGTGGTTGCAAACATGTTGATTCTTTTGACAGCTCTTCTGATGCAATTCATCTTCTTCTTGCTAACGTTAAACTTAATGAAAGCCTTGGCACGTTACCTGAAAAGTCATTGGAAAGAGTTTCTGCTACAAAGGCCGATATTTTTGAGACTCTACGTACAATACCTCAAAACATCTATGATGTTATGATTTTAGACCCTCCAAAGCTTGCTCA
The DNA here is from genome assembly GCA_963610855.1 of Segatella copri. GTDB lineage: Bacteria > Spirochaetota > Spirochaetia > Sphaerochaetales > Sphaerochaetaceae > UBA9732. The sequence goes on along the minus strand of CAVDPO010000056.1, from coordinate 6,497 downwards.
GACCATCAAAGCGCTTGAGAATGCAAAAAAAGCATACAAAGATTTAAATAGACTTGCTATGGAGAAAATTCGCAATGGCGGTATTCTTATGACTTGTTCTTGTTCTGGGTCTCTCAAAAGAGAAGACTTTAGAACAGTTCTTGCATGGAGTGCAAAAGATGCTGGTGTAGAAGTTCAAATCTTAGAGACTTTAGGCCAAGGTATGGATCACCCAATTAGAATGTCCTTTCCAGAAAGCGAATACCTCAAAGTTTACATCCTACGAGTAATTAAGTAGTTGGAGTTTATAGGGGTTTTTCAAGACGGGTTTTGTAAAGGTTTTGTAAATGAATACAGCAAAGACATTCCAAGGAAGCTCTAAACTAAATCTGTAGAGAAGAATTCTATGTGGGTCTTCATTTGTTCGTATGCTGCATTAGCATCTTGTTCAAGAATTGCACTGTAAATTTTTTGGTGTGATTCTGTGATATTTCTCATCATTTCTTTCTTTTGTTTTGCGTTTTTCCTTTCATAGGAGTTTTTTAGAATTGAAAGAATCATTTGATGGCAAACTTTATCAATCATAGCTGCAAGATCATTATGAGCAGCTTCTGCAATGGCTTGGTGAAATGCTAAATCGTTTTTTACAAATTCGTCAAAATTTGTAATAGTTTTTTCAGAGCCTTCAAGAACTTCCTTTAGTTTTTTGAGGTTTTCATTTGTTCTTCTCTCTACGGCCCAAAGCACAGTTGCTTTTTCAAAAAGCTCTCTGACTTCTAGTAGCTCATTTGGAGAGATTTTATTCATTGCAATCATATTCTCAAGAGGTTGCTCAAAAGAGGTTGTAGATGGTTCGGTAACAATTGCACCATTGCTTCCTGGAATTGTCTTAATTAGGCCAGATCTTTCTAGCATCCTTAATGCCTCTCTAATTGTAGGACGGGATCTTTGAAGCTGATTCATCATAGCTCTTTCGGATGGAAGTCTATCGCCCGGTGCAAGTTGGCCACTCATAATCATATCTGATATTTGTTTATAAATTGCTTCAGAAGCTTTTTGTGTAGGAACTGGGGTAAGATTGATTGAAGAGGTTTTTTTTGTGTCCATTTTAACTCCACAAAGTGAGATCTGGCCTTACAGGCATACCAAATTATAGATAAATGTTCTTTTCTAGGCAATAAAAACAAAAAATTTTCCTTGACGATAGTATGGTATACTTAATATACTGGTCTTACCAGTTGGCAAAGAGGTTTATCTGTCATTACCTCTTTGTTAACTCATGAGCAAAGGAGGAGAAGTGCAGGAGACTCCTTCTTTGCTTCAATTTTCAAATAAATAAAGGTTTTTGCAAAATGAGTTTTGTAAATGAAGGCAGTTTTGCACAAATTTCTTAGAAATAATTAAAAAGGAGATAGTTAGACAGTGGACAAAGTTATTATGAGTGGCAATGAAGCTATTGCCAGAGGAGTTTGGGAAGCAGGTTGTGCTGTGGCTGCTGCGTATCCAGGTACTCCAAGTACTGAGATTCTTGAAAACATAGCCTTGTACAAGAAAGACATTTATTGTGAATGGTCATGTAATGAGAAAGTTGCTTTTGAAATTGCAATTGGTGCTTCTATTGGTGGAGTTAGATCTTTTTGTGCCTTCAAACATGTTGGAATGAACGTTGCAGCAGATCCTATTTTTACAATGGGTTACACTGGCGTAACTGGTGGACTTGTGTTTGTTTCTGCAGACGACCCCGGCCAGCATAGTTCTCAAAACGAGCAAGACAACAGATTATACGCACCTCATGCAAAGATTGGCATGATGGAACCTTCTGATTCTCAAGAATGTAAAGAGTTTGCAAGAGCCGCATACGAACTTTCTGAGCAGTTTGATATCCCAATGATGATTAGAATGACAACTCGTGTATGTCATGCAAAGGGTATAGTTGAACTTGGAGAAAGGAAAAACTTTGAGCCTGTAAAGTATGTTAGAAACACAGCAAAGTATGCAATGCTCCCTGCAAATGCAAGAAGACGTCACGTCATTAGAGAAGAACTTCTTGCTAAGATGGAAGAGTATTCTAACAATTGTCCTTACAATAGAGTTGAAAAGAACGGCTCAAAGATTGGAATTATAACCTCTGGTATTTCATATCAACATGCAAAAGAAGTTTTTGGCGACACAGCCGATTATCTTAAAATTGGTCTTTCTTACCCACTTCCAAGAAAGTTAATGAAAGAATTTGGGAACAAGTATGAAACAGTTTATGTAATTGAAGAAAATGACCCTTACCTTGAGAATGTTGTAAAAGAACTTGGAATTAAATGCGTAGGAAAAGAGAGAATTCCAATTTGTGGAGAACTTAATGCTGAGATTATTAGACAAGCATTGGTTGGTGGAGAAAAACCAGAACTTTACAAAGTTAATGAAGAAATCCCCCAAAGAGCTCCTGCTCTTTGCGCAGGATGTCCTCATAGAGGCTTCTTCTATGCACTTTCAACAAGACTTAAGAAGATTGTTCCTGTTGGAGATATTGGATGTTATGCTTTGGGTATTAATCCTCCTCTCAATGGTTTTGACTATTCAATTTGTATGGGCTCTGGAGCCTCTTCCATTATAGGTCTCGCTAAAGGCCTTGAGGCACAAGGGGATTCAAGGAAGGCATTGGGTATTGTTGGAGATTCAACGTTTTTCCATACTGGTTTGGTTGGCTTGGTGAATATTGTTGCATCGCAAGCAAATTGTATTTTGGTGGTTGTTGATAATTCAATTACAGCTATGACAGGGCATCAAGACAATCCTGGGACAGCTAAAAATCTCATGGGTGAACCTTCTCCAATTGTCGATTTAGTCAAGCTAATTAAGGCAACTGATATTGGAGATGACAGGGTTTCTGTTGTTCATGCATTAGATCTCAAGGCTATAGAAGAGGCCTTAGATAAGGCAATTACAACACCCGGACCATACGTCATTGTTACAAAAGAGCCATGTGTAATGATTAAAGAAATTGCAAAAGCAAGAGGTGGTCGTCATTGCGTTGTAGACCAAGACAAATGCAAAAAGTGTAAGGCTTGTATGAAACTTACTTGCCCAGCTATTTCATTCGTGGATGGAAAGATTCAAATAGATATTTCTCAATGCACAGGGTGTGGACTTTGCATTCAAATGTGCAAGTTTGGTGCAATTCAGACGGTGGAGGCATAATATGGCGACAAAAAACATTCTTTTAGTTGGTGTTGGCGGGCAAGGAACAATTCTTATTTCAAAAATTTTGTCTGCTGGGTTTGCTAAGCGTGGTTACGATGTAAAGATGAGTGAAATTCACGGAATGAGCCAACGAGGTGGAAGTGTTACTACTCAAATTAAATTTGGAGACAAAGTTTATGCTCCCAATATGGGTTTTGGCGATGCAGATATGATTATTTCTTTTGAAAAAATTGAAGCTGCTAGAGCTCTTCCTTATTTGAAAAAAGGTGGAAAACTCATAACCGATACAAGAGAGATTTATCCTATGTCTGTATTAACAGGTGCTACACAGTACCCACATGACATTCTTGATTCAATTAAAGCTTCAGGTGTTGATTTGATGGTCGTAAATGCTGCCGATATTGCAGAAAAGTTGGGAAATATTAAAGCTCAGAACATTGTTTTGCTGGGGGCCTTTGTTAAGAAGATGGGTCTTGAAGATGTTGATTGGAAAGATTTGATTTCAAAAATGGTACCTGCAAAAGCTGTGGACTTGAATATCAAGGCATACGAAGCCGGATATGCGATTTGACTTTTTAGCCAGTCTTTCGGGGCTGGCTATTTTATGTTGTGTTATGAGTTTTTTGCAAAGTAAGCATTGCGAATGCAAGGCTCTTTGTAAAAACCTCTTATATGGAGAAAAACATAGATGTATAAAAACTTTGAAGAAATGGCTGAAGCAGTGAAAAAAAATCCTGTTAAATGTACTTTGGCCGTTGCTGCAGCAGCAGATGGAGCTGTTATTGATGCAGTTTTACATGCACAAGAAGAAGGAATTATTGAACCTGTTTTAGTTGGAAATGCAAAACAAATTGAACAATTATTAAAAGAAAGGGCAAAGGATTTCTCTTCTTACAAAATAGTTGATTGTGAAAAGGGCTTTGAAGGGCAAAAAGCGGTTGATCTTGTTAAAGAAGGGAAAGCGGGAGCTCTTATGAAGGGTCTTATGGATACTAAGGATTTCTTGGGCCCAATCGTAAAAAAAGAAAACGATTTAAGAACTGGTTCATTGATTACGCACTTAGACTTTAAGGCAATTCCAAATTATCACAAATTAGTAATGTTCAGTGATGGTGGAATGGTCATGTATCCAAGTTTGGAAGACAAAGTTGCAATTATTAAGAATGCGGTCAAAGTTTTCCACGCTATTGGATATGAAGATCCAAAAATTGGTGTCTTATGTGCAATTGAAAAAGTTAATCCAAAGATGCCAGAAACATTAGATGCTCAAGCTCTCCAAGAAATGAATGAGAAAGGTGAAATTAAGGGTTGTAAGGTTGTTGGTCCTATTTCATACGACTGTGCAATTAGTAAAGAGATTGCAAAAGAGAAAGGTTTTAATTGTTCATATTCGGGAGATTTTGACTGTTTGATTTTCCCTAATATTCATGCTGGCAATATTGTTGGTAAGTGTCTTACTGTTACAGCAAAAGCAAAGATGGCCGGTATTGTTGTTGGCGCAAAAGTTCCAGCAATTATGACAAGTCGCGGGTCAGATTCCTCTGAAAAGTTCAATTCTATAGTTCTTGCTGCTTTAGTATCGCAAGGTCTTTCAAAAGGATGTTAATCATGAAAATATTAGTTCTCAATCCCGGTTCAACTTCAACAAAGATTGCTCTTTATGAAGATGAGAAACAGCTTTGGCAGGATAATATTGAGCATGATATAGCTACTATCAAATCTTTTCCTACAATTTATGCTCAGTTAGACTTTAGATACAACACAATTGTGGATTCTGTAAAAAATCATGGAAATTCTTTGCAAGAGTTAGCTTGTGTCATGTCTAGAGGAGGGCTTCTTCCTCCATTAAAAAGTGGTGCGTATGAAGTTAATGATGAGATGTTGGATGTTCTTGAGAACAGACCAATGAATCATCATGCAAGCAATTTGGGTGCTGCTATTGCTCTCAAAATTGCTCGTTTAATTGGCAAAAAAGCATATATTTATGACCCCGTTACTGTGGATGAAATGATTGATGTTGTAAGAATTACTGGGCTTAAAGAAATCAAACGTCATGGGCAGGGCCATAACCTTAATATGCGTGCAGCTGCATTGAAGTATTGCACAAATAATTCGTTAACTTATTCTGAGCAAAACTTAATAGTTGCTCATCTTGGAGGTGGTATTACTCTTACTTTGCAAAGTAAAGGCAGAATAATTGACATGATAAGTGATGACGAAGGTCCTTTTAGTCCTGAGAGAGCTGGTCTTATTCCTGACTTCAAATTGGCTAAGTATATTGATGTAAATCACTTGGATTACGCTCAAACAATGAAGACCTTGCAAAGAAAGGGTGGTCTTACTGCACATTTGGGAGTCTCTGATGCTAGAAAAGTGGAGCAAATGATTGCAGACGGTGATTCGTATGCAGACCTTATTTATGATGCTATGGCTCTTACTATTGCTCAAAGTATTGGAAGACTTGCAACTGTTGTTGAAGGAGATGTGAATCAAATAATTCTTACTGGAGGCATTGCTTACAGCAAAATGTTCTGTGACAGAATTGCAAAACGCGTTAAGTTTATTGCTCCTGTTACCGTAATACCTGGTGAAAATGAAATGCAAGCTCTTGCAAATGGTGCCTATAGAGTTCTCACAAGGCAGGAGGAGGCTAAGGTTTATGAAGAACCAACACAGCGTCCGTTCTGAGTGGATTAAAAGAATTATTTTCTATTTTTTGGGCTTATTTATTTTGGCTTTTGCTGTGTCTATTTCTAAAAGATCTTCATTGGGAGTTTCTCCCGTTAGTTCTGTGGCAAATTCTATAAGTTTAGCTTTTGACCTTGATCTTGGATTAACAACAGCAATTGTATTTTGCATATATGTTCTTATTGAAGTTATTTTACTTGGTAAAGATTTTCACGCTTTGCAAATTTTGCAAGTACCTTGTGCAATTTTGTTTGGATATTTCGTATCCTTTACAGGTTCTTTGACAAAAGATTGGGTTCCAAAAAATTACATAGAACAATTCTCAATGGTTGTACTTTCTACTGTGATGGTCGCAATAGGTTTTAAGCTTTATCTTCACGCAAATTTAATTCCACAAGCAGGAGATGGCCTTGTAAATGTAATAGCCCAAAAAACAGGCAAAAGCCAGGCTTTAATTAAGAACCTTTTTGATATTTTTAGCGTGGCTCTAGCCATTATTGTGTCTTTAGTTTTCACCAAAAGGATTCAAGGAATTAGAGAAGGTACTGTTATTGCTGCTCTTGGAGTTGGAAGAGTTCTTGCTGTGCTAAATAAGTTAGACAATGGAAGAATTCAAAAATTCATCTACGGAGAAG
>CAVDPO010000055.1:0-2983 GCA_963610855.1 Segatella copri | reverse complement strand
CAGTAGGTAGAGCAACGCCCTTTTAAGGCGTGGGTCATTGGTTCGAATCCAATGTGGCTCATGCAATCAATTATGTCGCCTTCGTCTAGTGGTTAGGACAACGGGTTTTCATCCCGTCAACGCGAGTTCGATCCTCGCAGGCGATGTTCAAAGTGTAGCTCAAAAGGCTCCCGCATAAATTTCACGTAAAACATTCATTAGCTGGTCACCAATTCACTAGACATAAACAAGGTTTTTGCAAAACGGCTCTTGCATAAAAAATCCCTAATAGGAAAAACCTACTAGGGATTAATTAAGTTATAAACTCAATTTAGCTATCACAGCTAGTTACAGAAATTAAAGAACGTGAATTCTTCCTTGTGGCCCTGCATAGCTTTCATCAATAATGCCGTTGAGAACTTCAACAACATATTCCATGACAACTTCATCAAGAGGCTTACCAGTATCAAACTGAGAAGAAGCACTTGCAAATGCATAGTAAGTATCTCCACCAGCTGCAACAAAGTTGTTAGTAACGACAGCATAAGTTGCATTCTCGTCAAAAGCCTTACCATTGACACTGTTAATTGTCACACGATTGATAGACTTTGGACCATAGTATGTAGAAGCTGGATATGTCTCATCTTTCTTATCGTATTCTTTTGAAGTATCAATTGTAATTTCCATACCAGCAATTTGTGGGAAACCACCCAAAGAAACTGGAGTACAGAAAGTAGATGCTTCAAGAGCTTCAAGAAGCTCACTACCCTTTACATAAACAACAGCAACAGTGTTTCCAAATGGAAGAACAGTATTGATATCTTTCTTTGTAACATCACCAGCTTTAATTGCAGCTCTAATACCACCACCGTTTGTAATTGCAACAACGTTCTCTACTGGAACACTTACACTACCCTCGTCTTTTGTAATAGACCAAAGCATTGCATCTGTGATTAAGTCACCATTGTTTGTTTCTTGAGTTCTGTTACCTGGATCTTTTGCACCATTAAGATCAACTTTAGACTCAGCAAACTTAATATTGAACTCTTTATTAACTCTATCAATGATACCCTGAGCAACAGCAAGAACTTCAGCATTACTTTCAAGCTCTGCTGCATCTTGGAGATAGTGATCTTCAATCTTTCCAGTTTCGTTATCAATAACAATAACACCAATGTTTGCAAATGCTGTTCCAGTTGACTGGATTGGAGCACCGTTGTAGTTAGTAATTACAGAGTGAGAGTGTGCATCAATTATGAAATCAAGACCTGTTACATTGTCCCAAAGATTGTAAGATGTATTTGGCTCAGAAGACTCGTCAATACCAAGGTGAGCAAGACAAATTATAGTTTCAGCGCCATCGGCCTTAAGGCTATCAATACATTCTTGTGCTTCTTTATAAAGATCTTCACCTGCTACAAACTCTAGGCCACGAATGAGAGCTGGGTTTGCCTTTGTTTGAGCTTCTGGAGTCTCAAGACCAAAGAAACCAACTTTCTTTCCGCTTGAAAGAGTAAGAATTGCTGTTGGATTGAAAACATACTGGCCATCAACATAAATATCGGCACAGACAACCAAAAAATCACCTTGCATAAGATTGCTTACAAGCTGAGCTGCACCATAGTCGAACTCGTGGTTTCCAAGAGTTATAAGGCCATAACCTGCAGCATTCATCATTGTAATTGCATCTAGTCCCTTAGTTGTACTTACATATGTTGTACCTTGGCTAAAGTCACCAGCATCAACGAGAAGAACACTAGCTTCTCTTTCAAGGAAAGCATCTCTAAGAGCAGCAATCTTTGCATAACCTTCAATTGCTCCATGGACATCGTTTGAATGAAGAATTACGGTCTTTCCGTACATGTCCCCATGTTTGACCTCGGTGATTGACTGAGCAAAAAGACATGAAACAGCCAAAACCGCAACCAAAATCAAAGCAAAAATTTTCTTGGTTTTCACTTCGACCTCCCATTAGATTTTTAGAGGTTATTGCGAAACTGTCTTCATACCTTTGGGCTTTACCTTTGTAGCTTTGCCTTTGTAGCAAAAAGAACTTTTTTCAAAACCTCTTTAATTTGAGCGCAAGCTTAATTGCACGCTCCATTTTACAACACAAAACCAAAAACTGCTACAAAAATCAGTCCCAATGTCACACGTAAGTAGAACAATCCACTTAACACGCAACTTTTACGCAAAAAATGGCCACGTTACATGGGTTTTTGAAACAGCCCCTCACATAAAATTTAGACCGATACTATCGTCACTTCAAAAATGTAGCGTCTCCATAACTAAAGAACTTATATTTTTGCTCAACAGCGTGGCGGTACGCATTAAGAATATGCTCTTTTCCAGCAAAAGCAGACACCAAAACAAGAAGTGTAGACTCTGGAGTATGAAAATTAGTAAGCAGTTGATCTACAATCAAGAACTCAAATCCTGGAGTAATAAAAAGATTTGTAGAACTATTTTGAGCTTCTAGTAACCCTGTTTCTCTATTTACAGCACTCTCAAGAGTTCGAACACTTGTTGTACCTACGGCCACAATCTTCCTACCCTCTTTTTTTGCACTATTAATCTTGTTTGCAACTTCTTGAGATACAGAATAAGACTCTGTATGCATAACGTGATCTTCTAAGTTCTCTGTTCTAACAGGAAGAAATGTTCCCATTCCCACATGAAGCGTTATATGCAAAATTTCACAACCCTTTTTTTCAAGTGCACTCACAAGCTTTGGAGTAAAATGAAGACCGGCTGTAGGAGATGCCATAGAGCCACATTCGTTGGCAAAAATGGTTTGGTACCTTGTTTCGTCGTTAAAAGTATCCTCTCTTTTTATGTAAGGAGGAAGTGGAACATGACCGCAAATAGAGAAAAATGACTCGTCAATAGGAGTGTCAAATTTGACAATTTTTAACGAAGAGCCAGAATCAGCGTCGTTAACATCACTTTCAATAACACCTTTACAAAAAAGTTTACCTTGGCTATCACCAGAGCTAGTAGCATT
>CAVDPO010000054.1:0-3301 GCA_963610855.1 Segatella copri | reverse complement strand
CTTTTGCAATTCTCACGTTAGAATCGCCGTATTTGAGATAAAATCCATAACGACCATGATAAAGACCTAAAGGCTTATCATCATAAGTGCCAAAATCTACAAAAGGCTGTGCAGTACGAGATGAAGTCTTGGAAGAACTCTTTTTAGTTTCTTTTGGAGAATTCAAAAGATCTCGAGCTTCTTGCTCGGTTATAGAGAAAAGAGACTCTGCATCTTTTACGCTTCTAAAGTCTCCCTCGCATTTGATGTATGGCCCATATTTACCAATGTCACCAGTAATAAGAGCTCCAGACTCAGTTGTTCCAATAGAGATTGGCAGTTCAAAATATTTCATTACAGCGCTAGGAGATACAGAGAGATTGCCAATATAGTTTTTGGGAACCTTAAAACGCTTTACTTCGTTCTTTTGGGATTTATCGCCAAGCTGCCAATAATCGCCATAACGACCAGTGCAATAAAGGATTGGAGTTCCGTCTTTTGTATTTCCAAGAAGTTGCGGACCTGTAGGTTTATTGGCAGAATTTAGACTTCCGTTCTCACGCAGTTTTTGAATTAAATCATTTGTAACAGTTGCCGGAGTTAACTCTTTTGGAACAGAAACGAACTTACCATCTTTACTTTTAACATAAGGACCAAAAGGTCCAAGATGAATGCTGTTTTCTTCTGAAAGCTGTGGCAAAGAAATCTTTTTAACATCCTTAGAGCTTATTGAAAGGATACTGTCCTTGACTTGTTTTTCAAGACCATTATCTCCTTCATAGAAATTCTTTAAGAACTCAAGTTCGTTAAGTTTTCCTTCTGCAATAAGGTCTAGTCCATCTTCCATATCACGAGTAAAGCCGTAATCTATGCGGTCAGAGAAATAGCCTTCTAGAAGTTGGACAACACCAAAACCAATGAATGTTGGCACCAAATTTCCATTTTCACGAACTATATAAGCTTTCTCAAAAAGCCTGTCTATAATTGATGCATAAGTGGAAGGCCTGCCAATTCCAAGTTTTTCAAGTGCTTGAACTAAAGAAGCTTCTGTATATCTATTAGGTTCTTTAGTTTCATGTTTTACTTCTTCAAGTTTTTGAACATTAAGTTTTTGACCATTTTCAAGTTTTGGAAGTGGGGACTCTTTGTCTTCTAATGCAGCATTTGGGTCATCTGAGCCTTCTACATACACTCTCAAAAATCCAGGATACTCAATTCTTACACCTGTTGCTGCAAAAATAGCTTTACGACCATCATTACAAGTGGCCTCAATTTGGACATTGGTATTTTGCTTTAGAGCATTATTCATTTGAGATGCAAGAGTTCTCTTCCAAATGAGAGTATACAAATCAAGCTCTTTGCCAGAAAGAGCTGTTTCGTCTGGAGTTCTAAAATGCTCTCCAGACGGTCTTATTGCTTCATGTGCCTCTTGTGCATTTGAACTCTTTGCTGTGTACTGTTTTGGCTGTTCTGGTAAAAAACTATCGCCATATAGACTTCTTACAGCTTCCCTTGCAGCATTAAGACCCTCTTGGCTTAATGTTGGGCTGTCTGTTCTCATGTAAGTAATAAAACCGTTCTCATAAAGGCTTTGAGCAATTCTCATTGTTTCTTTTGCAGACAAATGCAATTTTCTGTTTCCTTCTTGTTGTAATGTACTTGTAATAAATGGCGGATACGGTTTTTGAGAAACTTGTTTTTCTTTTATTTCTATTACGTTAAAGGAGTTTTTATTCAAACTCTCAACTAGCGCTTGAGCTTCGTCTTTTGTAAGTAAAATTGTGTTTGAAGAGCCACAGTATTTACCGCTTTCGCTATCAAAATCTTTACCGTCTGCAATTTTTTGTCCATCAAGGCGCTCTATTGTTGCATAAAAGCCTTCTCCTGAAGTGGCTCCAAATGAAGCTTTGATATCCCAGTATTCAGCTTTCTTAAATGCGAGTCTTGTTTTTTCACGATCAACAATGAGTCTAAGACCCGGAGACTGCACACGTCCTGCACTCAAACTTTTATTTGAAAGTTTTTTCCATAGGACAGGAGATATAGTATAACCATAAAGTCTATCAAGAATTCTACGAGCCTCTTGTGCATGAACCAAATCCATATCAATCTCGCGACCGTTTTTGAAAGCTTCAAGGATTGCTTTCTTAGTAATTTCATGGAAAACCATGCGTCTAGGGTGAATAGCCGGCTTTAGAACCTCAACTAAGTGCCAGCTTATGCTCTCTCCCTCTCTATCTTCATCAGTTGCAAGAATAAGCTCTTTAGAATCCTTAAGTTCGCTCTTAATTTGAGAGATTATTTTTTCTTTACTCTCATCTATGATGTACTTTGGTTTATAACCATTTTTAACATCTATACACAAATCATTTTTGGGAAGAGTTCGCACATGCCCATTACTTGCAACAACTGTACAATCGTCACCCAAAAAGTTTCTTATTGTTTTTGCTTTGGTTGGTGACTCAACTATAATTAGTTTCTTCTCCCCCATTGATAGGCTCCTTGTTTCACGCAATGCCACTTACAAGACTTTAACACTACTAGCTACTTGCGTGTTTTTCAAAACTTTTACACGCTGTCTTTTATGGCACAGTCTAAATTAAATGCAAATACCAAATACTGCATAACTGCGAAAAAGCTCCACGTAACAGAGGGAAGCTCCGCACAAATGCAGTCCCTTATATATAAAGAGGAGAAGAAATGTTGTCAACAACAAAAAACAAGTTCTAGATGTTTTTCATAGTGAATTTGGAAGAGGTTAAACCCAATTTTGAACAACATAAAAGACCATTTTTTAGTCCCAAGTCTTTGTTAATACCATTGTAAATGCAAGATGTTTAACATTAACGTTCTTCAGACATTGCTTCATACATTACTCAACGCATGCACCCAAATCACAACATCCAAATCACAGCATCCAAATCAATTATTGCCAAATGCCTTAGCTAAGTTTATAGTATTTCACATGAATAAAAAACCTCTTGACTATCATAAATCAAACATACGGAAATTCAGCGTTGTTTTTACAATACTGGTGGCTTTTTTGCTTTCTTCTTGCCAAGTTTCAAATCAAATAACATTCTCAAATACAAGTAAGATGGAAGGCAAAGACCATATTAATTTAGACGTAAGTGACTATTTTGTGAGTGTCTTGGAAGACCTCTCAAATTGGGATGTCAGTGGTCAAAGTGATGCAATTACAGACGTTGCTATGAATGATTTTGTGCAAAATCTTAAAAATTCAAGAACTTCAAGTAATGTTAATTTCAATAAAACTAATGAAAATTCTTATATTGGAGATTTTTCTTTTACAGACTTCAAC
>CAVDPO010000053.1:0-21973 GCA_963610855.1 Segatella copri | reverse complement strand
GACTTACTCCAGAAGAACTAGAGTATTTTGGGAAAAAAGGCACAGCTATTGCAAAAGTAAGTCGTAGAGACATACCTGTAATAGTTGCACGTGGTGAAGACGGAGCCACAACAGTTGCAGCTACAATGATAATTGCACATTTAGCAGGCATTGATGTTTTTGCAACGGGAGGTATTGGTGGAGTTCATAGAGGTGCTGAAAAAACTATGGATATATCAGCTGACTTAGACGAATTCTCAAAAACATCGGTCCTTGTTGTGTGTGCTGGTGCAAAAGCTATCTTGGATCTAAATCTTACAATGGAGTATTTGGAGACCAAGGGCGTTCCCGTTTTTGCATACCAAACAGACGAACTTCCCGCTTTTTATACAAGAAAAAGTGGAATAAAAGCACCATTTAGAGCCAATAGTGCTAAAGAGCTTGCAAGTATATGGAAAGCAAAAACTTCTCTTAATATGAATGGTGGTATAATTGTTGCAAATCCAATTCCAGAGCAGTACAGCATGGATAGCACTCGTATAAATGAAGCTATTGACGAGGCTATTTGCGAGATGACAAAACTGGGTATTCATGGCAAAGAAACAACTCCATACTTGTTAGATAAAATTCAAAAAATTACAGGCGGAGACAGCCTTGAATCCAATATTAAACTTGTTCTTAACAATGCAGCATTGGCAGCTCAAATTGCCAAAGAACTTGTCTAAGGTCTCCCAATGGCAAAACAATGCCCTCTTGCCGGCTCTTGTGGTGGGTGTCAACTAAATGGCGTAAAATACTCAACTCAACTTGCTAGAAAGCAAGAGTATGTGCATGACTTGATTGGAAGTTTTGGTCCAGTTGCGCCCATTTTGGGAATGGAAAATCCTTTTCATTATAGAAATAAAGTACAATCGGTCTTTGGGCTTAATGCAAAAGGCGCACTAGTAAACGGCATTTACCGGCAAGGCACGCACAAACTCATTCCTGTTCGCGACTGCATGATTGAAGACATTGAAGCATCTTCTATACTGAACACTATACGCGAACTAGCAAAATCTAGAGGTCTAGAGCCATACGACGAAGACCTTGGCACTGGGGCATTACGCCATGTACTTATAAGGCGCGCTGTCAATACAAACCAAACGCTTGTCGTACTTGTAAGTGGCTCGCCAAAATTCAGACCCAAAGACTCATTTGCACTTGAGCTTGTGCGAAAACATAAGTCTATAAAAGGTGTACTCGTTCACTTGAACAACGAAAAAACTTCCATGGTGCTAGGCGACGGTCCTTGCAAACTCATTTGGGGACAAAGCTGGATTGAAGATGAAATGTGCGGGTTGCGTTTTCGTATCTCGGCAAAAAGTTTCTACCAAGTCAACCCCACCCAGGCAGCCAAATTATACACAATTGCTATGCGTATGGCCCGTTTAACCAAGGCCGATACCGTTGTGGATGCCTACTGTGGGACTGGCACAATAGGACTTATTGCTGCTTCATGGGGCGCAAGTAGGGTCATTGGTATAGAGCTCAATGAAAGCGCTATATTAGATGCCAATGAAAATGCATCTCTAAATGGCATTTCCAACGCCTCTTTTATATGTGGTGATGCAAGCGAAGTCTTAAAATCTATGTCCAAAGGCCACGTGTGGCTAGATCAAGATGGTAGCAGTCTTATTGGCGTAGACCCTGTTGAAAAACCCAACTACTTGCAAATTTCAAAAGTAGATGTCCTTTTTATGGACCCTCCCCGCAGTGGAAGTGACGAGCGTTTTCTTTCTTCTGTTATAAAACTGTCTCCAAAAACGATAGTCTATATCTCATGTAACCCCCAAACTTTAGCACGAGACTTGCGTTATTTGACTACTTTTGGACCATATAGAATGTATGGGGCGCAGCCAGTGGATATGTTCCCCCAAACCTCTCACGTCGAGACAGTCGTTCTACTAACGCATGCATAACGGCGTCGCTACATTCGAGCCGTATTGAATAATACTGTCTCTCATTTGCTTCTTGTTCTGCATACGTTGTTAGAACTCCTTGTAGTTGCATTGATATCACGCATCTAACTTCGTCGCTACACTCAGGTCGTACAAAAAAGTACTGCCCTTCGTTTGCTCCTTGTTATCTACGCAATCTCATTGCTCCTTGTCGTTGTTCTACTAACTAGACAATAACTGTGTCACTGCGTTCAGGTCATGAGCAGAGCACTATTTGACAAGAGATGTTCATTAGAAAACAAAACTTAAGAATTCTTCAAATGAAGGTTCATAAAAAAGTCCCCGGCGAGCCGGAGACTTTCGTTTTGAGATGTAAGGAGAGAATCTCTTTTTATTCTCAATTGTAGATTCTAATTTTCGTCCCAAGTATACCAGAAAGCTGGACGTACACCTAAACTATAAGAGTGGCCAGTGCTGACCTCTGCAGATTTACTATAAGTGTCTTTGCCTTCAGCAACATATACACTCATGGAGCCATCAGGTGAACGCAACCACCAAGTATCACCAGCTGTCGCAATAGTATTCTTATAGCTACCGTATTCTGTTTTTGAGAGAAGGAAGACTAAGTCGCCGTCGCCATTTGATATCGTAGTCGTCTCGATAGCGGCGGTTGTGACATCAACCTTTACCATTTTGTCAAGTGAAAGGCCATAAGTATAGATAAAACCCTCATTTGAAGTGTTGTTAAGATATGTTTGGATAGCAGAACCTTTGTAAATATTTTGAGAGCTACCTTCGCTCTTGGCACCAAACGTGCGATTCTCTAGAATATTCTTGCTTATGAGGAGGGCACGCTTGTTTCCTGTATCAACAGCAAGTACCTGCCAAACAATTCCAACGTCATCTTTCTTGCCGAGCATGATAGTCTGTCCTGCTTCGGACGGATCTCCCCAAACAGCTGTAAGAGTTATGTCTTTTGTTATGGCAGTATTGAAGTCAAAAGCCGTAGCGCCATCAAGTGACCAATACTGGAAAGCAAGTTTATCCTGAATAGGATCATTTGCAGGCTTAGTTACCTTTTCTCCACTTTTAACTTCCTCTTCTACATCATCTCCATCTTCATAGTCAAATGTGACTTTGTAAATCTTATTTGAACTATCATCACATGAGACAATGAGCATTACAGAAAGCAATACCATCATCATAACTATAAGTTTTTTCTTCATAAATTTATCCTTTGCAAGACAAAGTCTTACAAGGTCCCACTATACCCCCCCCCCGGCATTTTGTCAATTAGGTTCTCGCGCGCACGCGCGTACGCGAGACCGCGTAACGAGCGCGAATGTACTCGAGCGAACCGCACCGTGTTGAGTTTCGTAGCCTTTTTATAGCGTTTTAGCTAATTGTAGGGTACAATGAGAGTAGGCTTTATTGATTAATTAGAGGTTTAGAAGATTTTATGATATATGAAACTAGTATCCCAATGGAGGAAGTGTCACGGTGTCTTTTGTGTGATAACGCAGCATGTTCTGCATCATGTCCCTATAGTCTTGACCCTTCCAAAGTCTTGCGTTCTTTGCGTTTTGAGAACCCTTATGGAGCTGCTGCAACGCTTAAGGAAAGATCTTCAAAAGAAGGGATCTCTTGCGCTAATTGTAGTGCTCCTTGTGAAACTTCATGTTTTCAAAAGACTAATCCCATACATATAAAGCAAATATTGATAGCTCTCAATGACGACAGCTCAAAGTGGGCAAAACTTCCCAATTTGCCAGTAGATCTTTCTTGTGATTTTCTTGGGGTTCACTTAGAAAATCCATTTTTGCTATCTTCTTCTGTTGTTGCAAGTACGTATGAAAAAATCTCTCGTGCATTTGAAATGGGATGGGCTGGAGCATGTTTCAAAACTCTTTGCGATTTTGTTCCAAAAGAGGCTTCTCCTCGTTATTCTGCACTTCCTAAAGAGCATGGTTTTGTTGGTTTTAAGAATATTGAACAGTTGTCCTTAAATAGCCTTGAAGAGGATTTGGACATCATTCGTCGCTTGAAAAAAGACTATCCTAACAAGGTAATTATTGCCTCAATTATGGGAAGGAATGACGAGGAATGGGAACGCTTGGCCCGCTTAGCACAAGCTTCTAAGGCTAATATTATTGAATGCAATTTCTCTTGTCCAAATATGGAAGAGAATGGTCTTGGTGTAGACATTGGGCAAGATGTTGAAGCTGTCTCTCAATACACAAAAGCAGCAAGGCGTGGTTGTACAATTCCACTTGTAGTAAAACTTACACCAAATGTTGCAGACATGAGGCCTTTTGCACTTGCTGCCGTTGAAAGTGGGGCAGACGGAATTGCTGCAATTAATACTATCAAAAGTCTTATGGGCATGAACCTAGATACTTATGCTACTGAGCCATCGGTTCAAGGAAGTTCTGGTGTTGGTGGATATTCAGGGCCTGCTGTTAAACCAATTGCGTTAAGATTTATTTGGGAGATGGCATCTGACTCTAAGCTGTGTAATGTGCCCTTGAGTGGAATGGGAGGGATTGAGACTTGGCGTGATGCTATTGAGTTTTTGTTGCTAGGTGCCAATCATGTTCAAATTACTACAGCTGTTATGCAGTATGGCGCCCGTATCATTGATGACTTGCTAGACGGACTTACATGGTATCTTAGAGAAAAAGCGTTGCCATGTTTGTCTCAATTACAGGGACTTGGCGTTGCAAATGTTACTGACTTAGAAGATCTCAATAGACAAACAAAACTTATTCCTCGATTTAATCGTAAAAAGTGTTTGGGCTGTGGTCGTTGCTTTATTTCGTGTCGTGACGGAGGGCATGAGGCAATTTCTATGTTTAATGGAAAGCCAATTCTAAATCCTAAAGTTTGTGTTGGGTGTCATTTGTGTGTACTTGTGTGTCCTGTTAAGGCTATTAGCCCGTATGGCAAGCGAATTGATATCTAAAAAGGGAGGTTACACTTTATGAAAACTGTTATTTCAACAAAAAACGCACCAAAAGCTATTGGTCCTTATTCTCAAGGTATTAAAAGCGGGAATTTGATTATTACATCAGGTCAACTGCCCATAAATCCTGACACAGGCCTGTTCCATTCTTCTATTGAGGAGCAAACTCGCCAGGCGCTTGAAAACTGCAAGGCTATTCTTTTAGAAGCCGGCGCAACAATGGAAAATGTCATTAAGACTACAGTTTTTCTTAGTGATATGAACAATTTTGCAGCAATGAATGGTGTATATGCTACGTTCTTTGATGGTGATTACCCCACTCGTAGTGCAGTAGAAGTTGCTAGACTTCCAAAAGATGCTCTTGTAGAAATTGAATGCATTGCTGTTGTGTAAACATCTTATAAACGGTCTTTTATTCCGTTAAAAGAATTTTTATTGACTTTATTCTCTATAAGGAATATACTTCCAATGTGAAGTACTTATCAACATTGGAATGTGCAAAAAAATGGGGAATTTCTCAACGCAGAGTATCTCTCCTTTGTTCCCAGGGAAGAATATATGGAGCTCTTAAGACTGGAAATACATGGATAATACCAGAGTTTGCAGTCAAGCCTTTTGATGAAAGAACTTCAAAAGATAAAGAAAACAAGGGTTGTGAGGCCATTGAGGGCTATGAGATTTGTGAGGACTATGATGGTTTTGAAGTTCGTGAACAGTCTGTGGCTTATGACTATCAATTAGCAATAGATCCAGGACTTTTCAAAAAAGCAGCGGACTATTTTGCAACCAAAGGAGAAACTATTTCTGATGCAATAAATCAGTTTTTATACGAGTCTATTACAAGAGATAAAAAAAGAATTGGAATTGCAAAAAACTTATTTGAAGCCCCAGAAAACATTGATTTTTGTAATGACGAAGTTTCTGCCTTATTTGGAGAGTAAAGCGCAATATGAATATACTTCTTGATACGCACATAATACTTTGGGCACTTACAGATGATGTTAGATTATCCATAAAGGCACGAAAGTTAATTGAAAATGAGCAAAATACCCTTTATGTGAGCCTTGCATCTATTTGGGAATTGCAAATAAAGCACTCATTACATCCTTTGGTAATTCCAAATCCAAAAACTGTATTGGACAGTTGTAAGATGGCGGGGTATGAAATTATGCAGATTGCAAGCCAAGAAATTTTGAATATCTCAAGCCTGTCCAACGCTTCAAAAGTTCCTCACAAAGATCCTTTTGATAGAATACTTCTTTCTACAGCAAAAACTTATAATTTATCTTTCTTGACCGCGGACAGTTCTATTTGGGGATACAACGAGAATTGTATAGTGAAAGTATAAGAGGGAGTAAAAATGTTGAAATTGTGTTTTATAGTAGCGTTGTGTTTTGTATTATGGATTATTTGCTTTCTTAATACCGGCAATGACAAAAAGAATATGCTAGGTTTTCGCTCATATCCAAAAGAAGTCCAAAAGATTGTTAAAAACGACAAGATATTAGGGCCCATGGTTCCGCCACAATCAAGTCTTTCTAAAATACTTATAAGCAATACGCTCTTGTTTGCAGTTCTTTTTTTTGTAGTGGGATTTGTTTTGGAAAGCCTTGTGGGTTTTACTGGATTTTTAGATAGATTTTTGTATTTCTTAATCATGGGCGAAGTTTTAAATTTCTTTGACCTTGTTGTAATAGACCTTTTGTGGTGGCGCAACACTTCAAGAATTAGATTTTCTTGTGCTCAAGATAAAGCGCTCTATCAAAATCCTACTGTTCATATAAATTCCTTCCTTAGAGGAATTGTTATGTATATTGTAGTTGCATTAATTGTTGCCGGGGTTTTAACTGCTATATTCTAGAAGTTTTAGCAAAACCGCTTACATAAAAACTGCTTTGTTAAGCCATCTCTCATACACTTCTCTTTAATGGACACTAGCTATATAAAACATTATATTTGCACGGTAGGAGGTGCTAATGCTTACCGATATTCTTAAAAATAAAAAAGAATTGTTTGCTGATGGCGTACAAACTATCCTTAGAGGTCAAGAAACAAGACAGCGCGCTGTAACATTTTTGCAAGGTAATCTAGTACGAAATCTTAGAGCTGAGACAAGAGGTGTCAATGCACGTGTTTGCAAAAATGGTGTTTATGGTTTTGCTTCAATGGCCGAATATTCATCAGACGCAGCAACTTCTGTTTTAGAAGAAGCTACAAAAAATGCATTGTTCTTAAACACACATGCACCAAAAGAAAAAACAATGCCACAATCTTATGGCCAAGGCATAATCCCAGTGGGTAGAGAAATCTTTGATTTTGAGCAAAAAAGAATAATTGATGCTTGTAAACAAGTTGATGACTATGTTGCAAAAACATATCCAGACCTCACTAGCCGCATGGTTGCATATTCAGAAGATTCTCAAGACAAAGTTATCTATACATCTGATGCTCACGATGGACATATGACATACCCAAGATGTTACATGTATGTAATTCTTGATTCTGTTACAAAAGACGGAGTTCCAATTGAGCTTTTCAAAGCATTTGGAGGATCTGGTAGTTTTGAAGACCACTTTACAACAGTAGATTGGATGTATAAAGACATTGATGCCCTGTACAAAACACTTATGGATAAAAAAGAGGGTGTCTATGCACAAGCAGGCTATAAAACAGTAGTTTTAGGCGGGGATCTCTCTGGAATGCTTGCCCATGAAGCGGTAGGTCATACTGTTGAAGCAGACCTCGTCATGGGAGGCTCTGTTGCAAGTAAATTGTTAAATCAAAGAGTTGCATCTAATCTTGTAAGCATGGTCGATTATGCACACACAGCATTTGGAAAAGAAGCACCACTTCCAGTGTATATGGATGATGAAGGTACAAAAGCTCAAGATGCACTTCTCATAGAGAATGGTATTCTAAAAGGCTATATGCACAGTCGTGAAAGTGCCACATTCTTTGGCGTAGAGCCACATGGAAACGCTAGAGGTTGGGCTTTTAGTGATGAGCCTCTTATAAGAATGAGAAACACAGCTGTTCTTCCAGGAAAAGACAAATTGGAAGACATGATTGCAAGTGTTGATGATGGTTATTATCTCATTTCAACAGGTAATGGACAGGCCGATCTCACTGGCGAATTCATGTTTGGCATTACTATGGGATATGAAATTAAGAACGGCAAACTTGGAAAAGCAATCTTGGATACTACTGTCTCAGGTATTGCTTTTGACATGTTAAAGACTGTTGATATGGTCTCTGATACCGTTAACTGGTCATCTAGCGGTTTCTGTGGCAAAAAACAACCAATGCCGGTTGGCATGGGCGGTCCACAGCTTAGATGTAAAATCATGATTGGCGGAAGATAAGGAGGTCAGTATGAAAGAAATAAAAAAAACAGCAGGATATGTAGAGGACCTTCTCAAGACAAGTGGCGTTGACAAGTACGCATTTTCACTTGTTGAAAAAGAAACAAGAGAATTTAATGCAGACTTAGGAGATTTTTCTCTATTTAGAACTGTCTTCAACAACGGTTTAACAGTTACTGTCTACAAAGATGGCAAAATGGGAACAAAAGCGGGAAACGATTTTAGTGATGATGCATTGAAAGCAACTGTTGATGAGGCTGTTCTTTCTGCTCAGTCTGCAGTAGAAGATCCCGCGCATGACATTGCGCCAAAACAGGATGCAAAAGTATTTAATTGCGGTTGCTATGAGCCAGACATAGATAAATTCTTTTCTCGTGTAGAAGAACTCCTTTCTGATATCAAAGTGCAATATCCAAAAGTTCGCATTCTTAACGTCTTTGCATCTCACACAAAAGCACATTCAGTTTACATAAATTCAAATGGAACCAATTTTGAAAAACTTGGTGGTAGCTACTCTGTATCACTGGAATTTTCTGGCAAT
Organism: Segatella copri; assembly: GCA_963610855.1. Lineage (GTDB taxonomy): Bacteria > Spirochaetota > Spirochaetia > Sphaerochaetales > Sphaerochaetaceae > UBA9732. Next base: position 13,192 of record CAVDPO010000053.1, on the reverse strand, counting down.
GATGGAGAAAATACAACTGGTTTAGATTATGCCTCTGTCACAGTCAGTAATCTTGATGAGCCGTTTATTGGTCTTGGAAGTTTCAAAGTTCATTTAGAGAGTGCTCAAAACCAGCTTAATCTTACATCTTTTGATGGAAAGTTTGATGGAACAGTGTTATTTACTCCTGATTGTTTTGCTCAATTTGTCTCATACATAGTGCAAAACTACGTATCAGCATCTGTTATTTTGGATGGTACAAGCCTTTGGCTAGATAAGATTGGACAGCAAGTTGCAGACCCACGTATAACTATTTCTATGAAATCGTCAGATTCAAGGATTGTTTTGGGAGAGTCTTATACATCTGATGGTTTTAGAACGCAAGATATTGATATCATAAAAGATGGTATTCTTAAAAATCATCTTCTATCTCTTTATGTTGCAAATAAAACAGGAAAGCCTGTTACTAAGAATTCAAGTTTTGACCTAGTAGTTGAGGCCGGAGATACTTCATACGAAGATATTGTCAAATCCATTGATAGAGGTCTTCTTGTTGGGGGTTTCTCTGGAGGAGAGCCTAGTACAAACGGAGAGTTCTCAGGTGTTGCAAAGAACAGTTATTACATAGAGGGCGGCAAAATTAAAGGTGCTGTAAGTGAAACTATGATAAACGGCAATTTGGGAGAGATGATTAAAAATGTAAAAGCAATATCCAAAGAAGTTGTTTGTGATGGTTCTATGGTGCTTCCTTATGTTGCTGTAAATAGCATAGTAATAAGTTCTAAATAAAGTATTAGCTTTGCCCTTGTGGCTAAAAGAACAAAAACCACAAAAACTTAGTTGACGAAAATTTTTCACTTCGATATATTGTAGCATGCTACAAATTTTATGTAGTATGCTACATTTTTATATGGTTGTAGAGAGGTTTTTGAAAACCTCTAAGGTGTCTTAAACTATGAATATTGGGTATTTGATACGTATTGTTAATGACAAGCTAAAAGCCAAAGCAGATTCTGACCTTGCTCAAAATGAGCTTACATTTACACAAAGCCGAGTTCTTGGGTTTTTGTGTCATAAAGGGGGAACTGCAACTCAAAAAGAAATAGAAGATTCTCTTCGAGTTTCGCATCCTACTGTTGTTGGCATTATTGCAAGACTTAAAGAAAAAGATTTTGTTACTTGTACTGTTGCAGACAACGATAAGAGAAACCGCAATGTAAGTCTTACGCAAAAAGCAAATAAAACATTTCAAAACATGGGAAAATTCATAGAAGAAAGTGAAGCCAAAATTCTTACAGGTTTAACAGATGCGCAAATTGAAAACTTAAAAACTTCTTTATGTCAAATAATAAAAAATCTTGGAGAAGAAGTTAAAGATCCAAAAGAAGAAGGAGCTTTAAGTGATGAAAAATAATGAAAAGAGTCCATCTACAATAAAAACTCTAGGTAAAAGCATAAGAGAGAATAAGAAAGCATCGGTCTTGACTGTTTTATGCTCAATGACAGAAGTTGTCTTTGAAATTGTTATTCCAATGTGTATGTCTATGCTTTTGGATAAAGGTATACAAAGCGGGAACATGGCTGCCGTATGGAAATATGGTATGTGCTTACTAGGACTTGCGCTTTTGGCGATGACAACAGGGGTTCTTTCTGCGCGTATTGGTGCAAGAGCTTCGGTGGGTTTTGCTGCTAATTTACGAGAAGACATGTACAAGAATGTACAAACTTTTAGTTTCTCTAATATAGATAAGTTTTCAACATCATCAATTGTTACAAGGCTTACAACTGACGTTACGAATATGCAAAATGCGTACCAAATGCTGCTTAGAATTGCTGTGAGATCTCCTGCAATGATGATTTTTGCAATGATTGTATCTTTTAGAATAAGTCCCGATATCTCTGTCTTGTTTTTGCTTGCAATTCCTATTCTTGGTATTCCTTTGACATTTATCTCAAGAAAAGTACACCCTATGTTTAGAAAAGTTTTCAGAACATACGACAAGCTTAACAATATTGTTCAGGAAAATGTCCGGGGTATAAGAGTTGTAAAGTCTTTTAACCAAGAAAAACATGAAATAGATAAGTTTGAGGGTGTAAGTGAAGAGATTAGAGAAAACTTCTCTAAAGCAGAACGCCTTATATCTCTCAATAGTCCAATCATGCAGTTTTGTATGTACACTTGTATGATTTTGATTTCATGGTTTGGTGCAAAAGCTATTGTTGCAAGTGGTAATAATGCAAGTCTTGGTTTAACTACTGGAAGTTTAACGGCTCTCTTTACGTATGCAATGCAAATACTCATGAGCCTTATGATGCTTTCTATGGTTTTTGCAATGATTGTAATTTCACAGGCATCGGCCCGTAGAATTGCAGAAGTATTAAATGAAAAGACTAATATCTCAAACCCTCCAAATCCTGTTATGGAAGTCAAAGATGGTAGTATAGATTTCAACCATGTTGATTTTGTATATGCTTCTAAAGCTGACAAAAAGGTTTTGTCTAACGTAGATGTTCATATAAAAAGCGGTGAAGTTATTGGCATAATTGGTGCAACAGGCTCTTCAAAAACGTCTTTGGTTCAGCTTATTCCTCGTCTTTATGATGTAACAAGTGGTAGCCTTTTTGTGGGTGGTGTAAATGTCAAAGATTATGATCTTGAAATCTTACGGGGTTCTGTTGCTATGGTCTTGCAAAAGAATGAGCTTTTTTCTGGCACAATTAAAGAAAATTTGCGTTGGGGCAATGAAAATGCTACTGACGAAGAGCTAATTCAAGCTTGTAAACTTGCATGTGCGCATGAATTTATTACTGCAATGCCTGACGGATACGACACGTACATTGAGCAAGGTGGTGTGAACGTCTCTGGGGGCCAAAAGCAAAGGCTTTGTATTGCAAGAGCGCTACTTGCAAATCCTAAAATTCTTATTTTGGACGATTCTACAAGCGCTGTTGATACTCATACCGATGCCCTAATTCAGCATGCTTTGTCGCAATATTTACCTCATACAACCAAAATTGTAATTGCACAGCGTATAAGCTCTGTTCAAAACGCAAACAGGATAATTGTCTTGGATGATGGGCATATTGATGCTATTGGTACGCATGAGGAGCTTCTTTCTTCTTGCGAAATTTACAAAGAAGTGTACGAGTCTCAAATGAAAGGTAGCTCCATTTCAGAGGATGTAAAATGAATAAGACACAAGTAAATTCACAATTAAATAACGAACAAATTAAATCAAACTCTCAAGCTTTTCACGGCAAAAATGGTCCTGCTCAAGGCCGGCCAATGACACCTCCAAAGATGGACTTTAAGACAATGAAGAGACTATTCTCATACATGAAACCATATAAGGGAACACTCATTATTGTTTTAGTCTGTATTATAGTAAGCTCTGTTGCTGGAGCTGCTTCTGCAATGTTTCTTCAAGCTCTTATTGATTCTTACATTGCACCTCTTTTGATGTCCCCAAATCCAGTGTTTACCCAACTTTTGAAAGAGATATGCTTAATTGCGGGCATTTATGCCCTTGGTGTGCTTACTACGTTTATCTATACACGTAGCATGGTAACAGTGGCACAAGGAACTCTAAAGAGCATAAGAGATGAGATGTTCATAAAGATGCAAAGTCTCCCAATTAGCTTTTTTGACACTCATACACATGGCGAGATTATGAGCCTTTATACAAACGACTCTGACACTCTTAGGCAAATGATAGCTCAAGCATTGGCACATCTTGTGTCATCGGTCTTTACTCTTGTTGCTGTATTTTTTTGCATGTTGTATGAGAGCATTTGGCTCACGTTACTAGTTTGTTTTGTCGTGTTTGGTGTTATGAAGTTTATCAAAGTATCCGTTTCCAAGATTGGTAGATATTCGGCTTCGCAACAGGCGCTTTTGGCAAAACTCAATGGTTATGTTGAAGAAATGGTCAATGGGCAAAAAGTCGTAAAAGTTTTTTGCCATGAAGAAGAAAATTATAGTGGACTTGAAAAACGTAATAGAGATTGGGCTTACAATGCGTTTCGCACCAATGGTATGGCAAACTCAATTATGCCAATGATGAATTCTGTTGGCTATCTTACTTATGTTTTTATTGCTGTTGTAGGTGGTTACATGGCAATATCTCACACTCCAAACCTTGGCCTTACTGGTATAAACACTCTTTCCCTTGGAACAATTGCATCGTTTTTAACTCTTTCAAGAAGTTTCATAAATCCAATTTCTCAAATGTCTAACCAGTTTAACTCTATTGTTGTAGCTCTAGCTGGTGCATCTAGAATTTTTGCATTCATGGATGAGAAACCAGAAGTGGACAATGGCTATGTTACGCTTGTCAATGTTAAAGAGAACGAAGATGGCTCCTTGGAAGAAACAAGCGAGAGCACAGGGCTTTGGGCTTGGAAACATCCTCATGGAGATGGATCTTTAACGTATACTAAGCTTGAGGGAAATATTGTTTTTGACCATGTTGATTTCTCGTATACTCCGGGAAAAGAGGTTTTGCATGACATAACTCTTTATGCTAAACCTGGTCAAAAGATTGCTTTTGTAGGTGCAACTGGCGCCGGAAAAACCACGATTACAAATCTTATTAACCGTTTTTACGATATTGCAGATGGCAAGATTAGATATGATGGCATTAATATTAACAAAATCAAAAAGGCCGATTTACGCCGTTCTCTAGGCATGGTGTTACAAGATGTAAATCTTTTTACTGGCACTGTTATGGAGAACATTCGTTATGGCAACCCTAATGCTACGGACCTGCAGTGTATAGAAGCTGCAAAACTTTCTAATGCTCATAACTTTATAATGATGCTTCCAAACGGCTATGATACTGTCCTTAAAGGAGATGGAGGTGGTCTTTCTCAAGGTCAACGACAACTTTTGTCTATTGCAAGAGCTGCTGTTTCAAACCCTCCTGTTATGATTTTGGACGAGGCTACGTCTTCTATTGATACTCGTACTGAAGCCTTAGTTCAAAATGGTATGGATAGGCTCATGGAAGGGCGAACTGTATTTGTAATTGCGCATAGGCTTTCCACTGTTAAAAACTCCAATGTGATTATGGTTCTTGACCATGGAAACATAATTGAAAGAGGAAGCCATGACGACCTTATTGCTCAAAATGGTGTATATCATGACCTCTACACTGGTTCTTTTGAACTAGAGTAAAAGGCTTTGACAATTATCTTGCATACGTGTATCTTTATTTCTAACATTCAAAAGATTTTTAAGAAGGTTTTGTAAGCCTTTTCAAAGAGAGGACTGTTTATGTATTCACTTATAATGGCTATGGGTTCAACAGCAACAACTGCTAGTAGTTCTGGTACTCAGGGTTCTATGCTCACAACATTTGTGACATTTGGTGCCATCATCCTTATTTTCTACTTCTTAATCATTAGACCACAGAAGAAAAGAGATAAAGAAGCAAAAGACATGCTTGCTGCAATGAAAAAAGGCGACAAGATTGTTACAATTGGTGGTATTAGAGGAACTGTTGCTGTAGTTAAAGAAAGCACTGTTGTAGTTAAAGTTGATGACAATACAAGAATAGAGTTTACAAAGAACGCCATTGCACAAATTCTTGACGCTAAGCCAGCTCCTGCAAGTTCTTCAAAGAAAGATAAGGCTGATAAGGTTGAAAAGGTTGAAAAACCAGTAGAAGAAGCTCCTGTTGAAGTTACAGAAGAGCCCGCAAAAGAAGCTCCAAAGGCTGAAGAAAAATAAAAGTATAGGGGCTTTTGCAAAAATGCCTTTATAAACCGTTTTAATGCTCCTTTTTGATAGGTTTTGCCAATCTAAGGAGCATTTTTTATGAGCGGTTTTTGCAAAAAACTATGGCTTTTACAAGCACCTATTTCTGGTTTTATTTCTGCACACAAGAGGAAATCTTTATGAAAGTGATAAGAGGTTCAATAATTGGATTTTGCTTTGGAGTTTCTAACACTATAGATACTGCTATGAAGTGTTTGAACGACGCAAAAGAAAAAAACTTGCCTTGTTATAGTATTGGAGCTCTCATTCATAATAAAGACGTAGTCGAGGATTTTAACAAGAAAGGTCTTTTGGTCATAAAAGGTCCTCAAGATGTTCCATCCAAGGGTCTTGCTTTAATTAGAGCGCATGGGATTTCAGACAAGTTAAGAAATGAATTTAACAATGATGGGTTTGAACTTGTAGATTCTACTTGTCCCATAGTCTTAAAAGGTATCAATGCTCTTAGAGAGGCCTCAAAAACAAATAGTAAACTTGTTGTTTTGGGACTTAAAAACCACGCTGAGACTACAGCCCTTTTAGGTATTGAAGATGAAAACAAAAAGAGGCTTGAAATCCAACTTTTGAGTTCTATGGAAGACGCGAAGCGTTTTACTCAAAAGGAAAGCCCCAATACACATATATTTGTTGTAACGCAAACGACATTTCCGCAAGATTTATACGAGATAGTGCTGTCAATTTTACGAGCGCATTTTAAGGATATTGTTCTTGGCAATATTCCGTGTCCTGCTTGCCATAAAAGAATAGATGATGCAGTTGAAACTGTTTCAAAATGCGACTGTGCTGTTGTTGTTGGGAGTTCAGAGAGTGCAAATACAAAAAATTTGGCCCACGAAGTTCAAAAGATTGGCAAGCCTGTTTTCTTTGTAGAAAATGCAAAAACAATGGCTAATTCCATGATTGAAAAGATTGCCTGTTTTGGCTCTGTTGCTCTTCTTTCAGGGGCATCTACTCCAATGTGGGTCATTGATGAAGTTGAAAAGCGACTTCAAGAGCTTTGAAGTGAGAACTGCTTAACAGACAGTTTTACAGTTATTGAGATTTGCAGAAACCTCTTATTGAAAAACTCATGCCAAAGGGGTTACAATTCACGAAGGTTTTGTAAAACCTTCGCAATGTTTGAATAAATGTTCCAAGAGCTTAGGGTGCTACCAAAGCATTTGCCAAAGCGTACTTGCAACGTAAGTGCAAAATGAATGCAAAATACGTGCAGCGTGAGTGCAAAATAAGCATTGGAAGAGGAGTGATATATGTCTGAAAAGGTCCCTCAGGATGAAAAACTAAAAATGATTAGGCACTCGATGGCGCACGTCATGGCTGAGGCTGTTCTTGAGATGTTCCCTACTGCTCAAATTGCAATAGGGCCTTCCATTGAAAATGGTTTTTACTACGATTTCGAACTTCCAAGAAATCTGGCTCCAGAAGATTTGGACACAATAACAGAGAACATGAAGAACATCATTGCACAGGGCAAAGAGTTCAAACGCATTGAAGTTACACGTGCACAAGCTGCCCAAATGTTCAAAGATCAAAAGTTTAAGCTTGAGCTTTTGGATGCAATTCCAGAAGGCGAAACAGTTACAATTTACAACCAGGGTAATTTTACAGACCTTTGCCGTGGTCCTCATGTAGCTTCCACAAAAGAGCTTAGGGCCGATTCTTTCAAACTCCTTAGCATTGCAGGTGCATACTGGAGAGGAGATGAGCACAATCAAATGCTCACTAGAATTTATGGTACAGCTTTCTTAAATCCAAAAGATTTGAGATCTTATTTGCAATATTTGGAAGATGTTGAAAAACGCGACCATAGAAGACTTGGAAAAGAACTTGATCTCTTTAGTTTGCATGAAGAAGCCGGTCCGGGACTTGTCTATTGGCATCCAAGAGGAGCCCGTGTAAGGCAGCTCATTGAAAACTTCTGGCGCGAAGAGCATTACAAGAATGGCTATGAAATGGTTTACACCCCACACGTGGGCAAGAGCTGGCTATGGGAAACTTCTGGACATCTTGGATTTTACAAAGATAGCATGTATCCACCAATGGAAATGGATAAGGCCGATTATTATGTAAAGCCAATGAATTGCCCATTCCATATTATGATTTATCAAAACAGCAAGAAGAGTTATAGAGATCTCCCATGCCGTTGGGCAGAGCTTGGAACAGTATATAGATACGAAAAGGCTGGAGCTTTACATGGTCTTATGCGTGTTAGAGGCTTTACACAAGATGATGCACACCTTTTTGTAACTCCAGATCAAATGGATGACGAAATAATGGAAGTTCTGCGCTTCTCGTTGTATATGCTCCATTCGTTTGGTTTCCAAGATATTCATGCTTACATTTCTACTAAGCCAGAGAAATCTGTTGGTGAAGTTGAAAAGTGGGACGCTGCAACTGCTGCTCTTAAGAAAGCTGTTGAAAAAGAAGGCTTGGCTTACGACATTGATGAAGGTGGTGGCGCTTTCTATGGCCCAAAGATTGATTTGAAAATAAAAGATGCAATTGGAAGAGAGTGGCAACTTTCTACAGTTCAGTTTGACTTCAATTTACCAGAACGTTTCAAACTTACTTTTGTTGATAAAGACGGCACAGAAAAACGTCCTTACATGATTCATAGAGCACTTCTTGGTTCTATTGAGCGTTTCTTTGGAGTTCTCCTAGAACACTATGCTGGAGCATTCCCACCATGGCTTGCACCAGAGCAAATTAGAATTGTCCCAGTTGGTGAAAAGTTCTTTGACTACGCCAAAAAACTAGAAGGTACATTTAAGGCAGCAGGCCTTAGAGCAATAAGCGACCTTTCTGACGAAAGAATGAACAACAAAATAAGACTTGCAGCTAACATGAAGATTCCATACACCGTTATAGTAGGGGAAAAAGAAGAGGCTGGAAATCTTGTTTCTGTGCGTTATCGTGGAGGAAAACAAGTTAACGGTCTTGAGGTTCAAGCTTTCATTGATGAAATTAATAAAATGGTTGCAAATAAAGCGCAACTTTAAGGGTCCGTTCTATGGGTTTTACAAAAGAGCTTTGTGAAAGCATTTTTGTATAAACCACTAAAGAATGACTTTTTGAATTTGAGGCTAAAACTTTATGACACAAAAAGAAAATAAAGCATTTGAATCTCTTGAAGCTCTAGATAGACAAGCCATGCTCATAGGTCACATAAGTGCTGTTTTGGGCTATGATTTTGAAACTGTTATGAGTAAAAAAGGAGGAGAGGAAAGAGCTAAACAGCTCTCCTTTCTCTCTTCTTTAGATCATGACATTGCATCAGGAGAGAAGATGAGAGAGCTTTTGGAAGAATTATCTTCTCTTAATAGTTGTATTGACAGCTTGCAAGACGGTTCTGCCAATAGTGCTACAGATGAACAAAAAGCACTTGTTCGTGTGCGCAAAAAAGAGTATGAGAGAGCCTCTTCTCTTCCTCAAAAGCTTGTTGAAGATTTAAGTGAAGCCTCAAATAGTTGTCAAAACCAATGGTTTGAATCTAGAAAAACAGGTGATTTTAGGGCTTTTGAACCATACCTTGAACGTCTTGTAGATTTAGTAAAAGAAGAAGCTACCCTTACATCTAAAGGAAGGAGTTTATATGACACTCTTTTAGACAAATATGATATGGGGTTTAATACTTCTCAAATAGAGACTCTCTTTAATGGCATGGAAGTAACAATAAAGGATGTCATTAGAGAGGTTAAAAACTCGTCTATTGGCTCTAATGAAAAACAACTAGAAAAAGAAAGTGCTTTTCTTTATGAGCCTTACGATATAGAAAAGCAAAAAGCTTTCTCAAAAAAAGTTCTTGAAGACATGGGATTTGACTTTGAGCGTGGTTCTATTGGTGAAGTTGCTCATCCTTTTACATCTACTGTTGGTTGTGATGACATTAGAATAACTACAAGATATGAAGATCCAAATGTAACATCTCAACTTCTTACTATAGTTCATGAAGGTGGCCATGCCATATATGAGATGGGTGCAAATAGTGGATGGATAAAAGGTACAATCCTAGGGCAGGGTGTTAATATGGCTTTCCATGAGAGCCAAAGTAGACTGTGGGAAAATCTTGTTGCTCGTAGCCCTCAATTTTGGGAGCATTATTTCCCAATTTTTTGTGACTTTTTCCCATCTCAAACAAAAGGTGTTAAGTTTGAAACCTTCCTTAGAGCTGTAAATAACGTTAAAGTTGATGATATAAGGTGCAATGCTGACGAAGTTACTTATGGTCTTCATGTCATTCTTAGATTTAGGCTTGAAAAAGAGCTGTTTGATGGCAATCTAAAAGTTAAAGACCTTCCAGGGGCTTGGAATGATATGTCTTTTGAACTTTTAGGAAAAAACCCCAACAGTATTCAAAGTGGTGTTCTTCAAGATGTCCATTGGCCAGGTGGAATGTTTGGTTACTTTCCAGCATATGCTTTGGGCAATCTTATAAATGCTCATATTTGGCATTTTATGGAAAAGGACATTGATGTGAACGAGGCTATGAGAAGTGGAAATCTTGTTGAAATAAAAGATTATCTTACACAAAAATATTACAAATATGGTGCTGTATATCCCGCAAATGAGCTTATAGTACGAGGAACAGGTAAAGAGCTTGACGCTTCTTATTTTGACAAGTATTTAAGAGATAAGTACAAGGCCATTTTTAGCTAGACAAGAGGTGTATTATGAATCTTCCAAATAAACTTACAGTAACAAGGCTAGTGATAGCCCCGTTTTTCTTTTTGTTTTTCTTCCTCCCTGATGCATTTCCCAATTTCTCTCCTGTTGTGTACAGTGTAGTTTTAGTTCTTATGTACGGCATTATGGAACTTACAGACTTGCTAGATGGACAAATTGCACGTAAGAGAAATTTAGTATCGGACTTGGGAAAAGTTATGGACCCTTTTGCAGATGTCATAAGCCACCTTACTTTTTTTACTTGCTTTTTGACTTGTAAAATTATGCCAGCGTGGGCATTCATTCTTATTTTGTGGCGTGAGTTTTCTCAATCGTTTACACGAATGCTTATGATGGGTACTGGAAAAGCAATGGCTGCTAACATTTTTGGGAAAGCTAAGACTTGTCTTTATGCACTGTGCAGTGTTCTTGGTATTGCTCTTAGAGTATGTACAATTCTTTCTTTAGACGCTTCATCTTTGGCAACTTTTAGCCTTATTATGACAATTTTGTTTGCATTGGCTGCGTTTGCTTCTGTTATGTCTTATATTATATACGTTAAAGCAATTATCAAAAGTGGGGCTCTCAAAGGCATGACTCGCTAATTTTTATAAAGGCAGTTTTGTAAAAACCTTTCTTGTAAGTTCTTTTATATGCTCTTTCTCTAAACCCTTTACGTTGAAAAAGCCTGTAAAAGTCTTTCGTATACATGTGGAGGGACTGTTTCTTTGACAGTGTCCCAGTCTTTACAAGCGATAGATTCTCTTACCATTGCACTTGAAATATATTTATCTCTAATGCGTTTTCTTTCTGCAACTTTTAAGTTTATGTTGCATTCTTTGCATTGGGCTCTAAGTTCATTGAGGTGCATTTCTTCCATTTCATCTCGTGGTTCGTCGCCAACATAGAAAGTTTTTATTCCAAGTCCTGGGAGTATTACTTGGCATAATAATTTTGCATTAAGTATTGCATACGAGTGAGACTTGCCTTTTTCTTTAGTGCTCCATTGGGATGGAAAATCATCTCTACTTATAATGTAAGGACCACCAGGGAGAACTAAAACGTTGTGAAATTCTTTTGCACATTCTTCTACATCTTTAAGGCGTTTTTCAAAAGGAATTTCAATTCCTGTGTTTTCATGGTTGCCTTTACTTCCGGAAGACGTTTTACCTTGTATGACAAAAACAACAACGCTATTGTTGCGCTTAGAAGCTAATTCTATTAAGTATCTATGTCCTAAAGTGCAAGGGTTTGCATTAAAAACAAGGCAAGTTGTGCCATTTAAGTTATTGAAGGTGTTTTCAAGCTTGGCTTTTATATCATCAAGCCAATGAACAAGGGTATTTGTCTTGCTATTTATTGATAACATATATTGTAGTGTGTCGTTGTCAGGTTTCATAATGTGAGAATATCATGATGCACAATTGTGTGAAAGAGGATGGCTTCCTACGAGGTGTTTATGTGAAGTTTTTGCAAATCTGCCTTCCTTACAAAGCTCTTTTCACAAAAACCTCATGTTTAATTGTGTTTGTTTTCACATTGTGCTTGTTTTCATTGCGCTTTGCTGTAGATTGGGTTAAATTAGAGATTGAAAAATTTAACATGGGGAGGATGCCATGGACGGTATTTTTGAAAAATGTAAGCGAGAGAATAAAGTTTTAGTGTTTGGACATAGAGGATATAGCGAGCTCTTTCCAGAGAACACAATGCTCTCTTTTGAAAATAGTGCAAAGCATGACTGTGTGGATGGTGTTGAGCTTGATGTTCATCTTTGCAAGACTGGCGAAGTTGTTGTTGCTCACGATTTTACTCTAAAGAGAACTGCAGGCCTTGATGGTGAAATTGAGGATTATACATGGGATGAGCTTAAAAAAATTGACGTTGGCTCGTTCAAAGACCCAAAGTTTAACATGTGCCGCATACCTCTACTTGAAGAGCTTCTTTCTACTTACAAAGACCGCTTTATATATGATATAGAGCTCAAGGTTAAGGCTTGGAAAGTAAATCCGCAGTTATGTAGAAAGACTTTTGAAGTAATTAAGCGTTGTAAAGTTGAAGACAGTGTCATGGTGTCCTCTTTTAATCCATTTGCTCTGCGCAGGTTTGGGTCTGTTTGCAAACACAGTATTCCAAGGGCCGATATTTTCTCCCATGCAAATGATGTGCCAAAAGCTCTTTGGGATGGTGCCGGCCACCTTGTAAGCCATAGTTCTTTCCTTAAACCAAAGTATATACAGGTCGATGCTGAATATTTGGGCAATTCATACAATCTTCCTATCATTACTTGGACAGTCAACACAGCAGAAGACGCTAAGAGACTTGTCGCTTTGAATAAAGGCGAAGATGGAATGAGAATTTTTGGACTTATTGGCAATGATCCACTTTTACTTGCAAAAGCAATTAAAGAAGCGTAAAAAGAGAAATGTTCAAATTAGTTTGATACAGTTTCTAATACTTTGTGTATTATGAAGTTAGAAGAAATGCTCTTTTAGATGCAAAGGCAAAGCCAAGGTTTATTAAGACAGTTTTTCAAAAACCTCTTGAAAAAATTTCTAAAAAAGTGTTGACACTTTTATTGTTAATCGAGTATGTTACACAAGCGCGCTCCAAATGAGCGAGCGCTGCAACAGATTTTTACAGAGATATTAGAGAAGAGAAGGTTAAGAAGATAGTTTGTAACGATTGCCTCTTGGCTGTTGGTTACAAACTTTAATTTTTGGAAGCATGAGGGCTTCCTAGTCAATTCGACGGAAACGATGATTTGGTAGAGAT
>CAVDPO010000052.1:3018-5452 GCA_963610855.1 Segatella copri | reverse complement strand
TCACTGAATAGTTTTTGTAATTCAGAAATTATTAAAGAAAATTCATTATTCAAAGATCCATCTTCACGACCTTCTAATGCCTCAACATCACAGAACAATGGACCTGAAGGATTGCCAAGTAAAAGCTCAATTTCACAACCATTTTTTAACGCATTACATAATGGGTTATTTTTATAGTCACTAATGTTATATTTTCTAAAAAATCCGGCTCCTGTTGTAGTAATGATTTTTATTTTGCGTGCTTTTTTTATTTTTTCTGACATATCGATTTGATCTAATGTCACGCGCTCAATACCATAATTGGCACAAGGCTTAATAATATTGACGTTTTCTTTCTCCATTGAGATAGGCGGGACGTCAGAGTTGGCAATCCTGTGTTTTTCCAACATACTCATTAAAGCATCATACTGAGCATTGAAAATTTTTTCGTCTGACGTCTTTTGGTGCAAGATATTATCTTCTAAGCATTTTTTGAAAGAAGTCATATTATGTTCCGTAATAGGAAAACTAAAGTCTATTCTTTGGTGAACGCCAAACAAAGTGGACAAACTGTTAGTATCTACATTAGGAAAAGACAAAATAATTAAATTCTTTTGTGTGCCCAAAGCAGCACCTGCTTCAAGGAGAGATATTCCACTTCTTAGGTAATTTGGAGTTACGACCAAAATCACATTGCTACAGCCTCTAATCTCTTTAAAAAGGAAGTCATACCATGTTTTAGTGGCGTCAATACCAGTATCTCCATTAGAAGAACAAAAAATAAGTTCTTTGCTTACGCCAATAGATTCCAAATAATCTACAAAAAGAGGACCTACTTCATCCTTTGTACTATGGCTTATAAATATTTTTTCCATACTCCACCCTCTTTGTTGACTTGCTACACGATATAAAGATGTTAGACATAAAGACGTGCAAGGCCTAGAGATATAAGCAGTATACTGCCCCTTAATTTGAAGTCAAGAAATTTTGAAAAATGAGATTTCAACCGAATGGATAAATGAAATGATGTTTCAAAAAATGTCTTTTATCTTGCAAAACCAAATTCAAATCCAATCTTCACAAAGCTCATTTTGAAAAAACCTCAAAAGGAACATGATGGCCACCGGTACTACATTACCATTATGCAAAACTGATATTTCTTTTAATCAAAAAGGCTTGTTATTATTTGAACACAGTTGAGTTTACAGCTCTAACAAGTCTATGTACTAAGGAGAAAAATAGGTATGGCTAGATTCACACTTCCACGTGATTTGTATCATGGAAAAGGAGCTCTTGAAGCATTGAAAACCTTTGAGGGCAAGAAAGCAATGATTTGCGTTGGTGGCGGCTCAATGAAGAGATTTGGCTTTCTTGACAAAGCAATCTCCTACTTGAAAGAAGCAGGCATGGAGGTTGAGGTTTTTGAAGGAATAGAGCCCGATCCTTCTGTGGAAACAGTTATGAAAGGTGCCAATGCAATGCTCAAATTCCAACCAGATTGGATTATTGCAATGGGCGGTGGATCCCCTATTGATGCTGCAAAAGCCATGTGGATTAAATATGAGTATCCAGAAGTAACTTTTGAAGACATGTGCAAAGTTTTTGGTCTTCCAAAGCTTAGAAGGAAGGCTCATTTCTGTGCAATTTCTTCGACATCAGGTACAGCAACAGAAGTTACAGCTTTCTCAATTATCACAAACTATGCCAATAGAATTAAATATCCTATTGCGGACTTCGAGATTACTCCAGACGTTGCAATTGTAGATCCTGCTCTTGCAGAAACAATGCCAAAGAAACTTGTAGCTCACACTGGTATGGATGCTATAACTCACGCAATTGAGTCTTATGTTTCAACAGCAAATTGTGATTACACAGACCCTCTAGCTCTCTATGCAATACAAATGATTCAGTCAGACCTTATCCCTTCTTACAACGGAGATATGACTAAGCGCGACAGCATGCACAATGCACAGTGTCTTGCTGGTATGGCTTTCTCAAACGCTCTTTTGGGAATTGTTCACTCAATGGCTCATAAGACTGGTGCTGCTTTTGAAGACTATGGCGCACACATTATTCATGGCGCAGCAAATGCAATGTATTTGCCAAAAGTAATTGCTTTTAATGCAAAAGACCCCGTAGCTCTTGCTCGCTATGGAAAAATTGCAGACACAATGAATCTTGGAGGAAGAGATGACAAAGAAAAAGTGCAGCTTCTTATCAAGGCTCTTAGAAAGATGAATGATGACTTGAATATTCCTCATTGCATTAAGAATTATGGTGCAGACAGCTATCCAACAGAACAAGGATTTGTTCCAGAAGATGTGTTCCTTTCTCGCTTACACGATATTGCTGTAAATGCAATTGCTGATGCATGTACTGGCTCTAACCCACGTCAGCCAAGTGTACAGGAAATGGAAGCACTCCTTAAATGCTGCTACTACGACACAGAAGTCGA
>CAVDPO010000052.1:2179-3008 GCA_963610855.1 Segatella copri | reverse complement strand
ATAAAAACAAAAGCAATGCAAAGTAAAATTTATGTAAAGATGCTACTCTACTAGAGTTTTTTGGGCTTTATAAATATAATTTGGCGTAGTTGAAACATTGGTCTCGCAGCAGTTTTTGAAAAACTGCTTGAAATATGGAGGAGAATAATGCAAATCACTCAAAAGCAAATTGCAGATGAATTGACTATTTCGTTAGTTGGTCGCTTAGACACAACTACAGCCCCAAACTTGGAAGCTGCAATCAACAACATAAGCGATGCTGTAAAAAACATCATAATAGACATGCAAAAAGTAGAGTATGTATCATCAGCCGGACTGCGTGTGCTCTTAGCAATTCAAAAGAAAATGAATAACATAGGGACTCTCAAACTCACAGGAGTTAGCGAGACTGTTATGGAAGTTTTCCAAATGACAGGATTTTCTGATATTTTGAAGATTGAATAATGGAATTAGTAAGTAGAGCAATTATTTTTGCCACGAAAGCCCATGATGGAATGCATCGTAAGCATTCATCTTCTCCTTATATTCTTCATCCAGTAGAAGTTGCAGCAATTGTTGGCTCATTAACAGACAATCAAGAGACAATTGCAGCTGCTGTCCTTCATGATGTTGTAGAAGATGCAGGGATTACTATACAAGAAGTAGAAGAACAATTTGGTCCAAGAGTTGCAGAGCTTGTTGCATCTGAAACAGAAGACAAAAGAAGAAATCAGCCTAGTGCAAGTACTTGGAAAATTAGAAAAGAAGAATCATTGAAAATTCTACGAGACACAAAAGATTTAGATATAAAAATCATTTATCTAGGTGACAAACTTGCAAATATGCGTTC
>CAVDPO010000052.1:0-2169 GCA_963610855.1 Segatella copri | reverse complement strand
CCTTCTACTATGCTTGGCAAAAAGAAGGACACAACTTGTGGCAACACTTCAACGAAAAAGACCCAGCTCAGCAGGCATGGTATTACAATTCTATTGCTAATTATACAAAAGAACTTTCTGGCACTTTAGCTTGGAAAGAATATAGCTGGCTAATACAAACAATATTTGCGGAGATATTAAAATGACAAACTATCAAGTAACTTCCTGTATTCACGATAATGTGCTAACCATTTCTCTAAGTGGACGTGTAGATACTTCCAATTCACAAGATGTTGAAAAACAAATAGAAGAAATGCGAAAAGCTGCCCCTAATACAACAACAGTAATTGATGCAAAAAATCTTGAGTACATCTCTAGTGCTGGTTTACGTGTTCTTTTGAGACTACGAAAAGAAGATCCTCAACTATCTATCATAAATGTTTCTTCAGAAGTATATGATATTTTGGATATGACTGGCTTTACAGAGATGATTACTGTAAAAAAAGCTTACCGCCAGCTTTCTGTTGAAGGTTGTGAAATCATAGGTAAAGGTGCAAATGGCGCTGTTTACCGCTATGATGCAGAGACTATTGTTAAAGTATATTTTAACTCAGATGCATTACCTGAAATCCAAAGAGAACGCGAGTTAGCACGAAAAGCTCTTGTACTAGGTATCAATACAGCAATTCCTTATGATGTTGTACTTGTTGGAGACAGTTATGGCACAGTAATGGAACTTCTTGAAGCAACGTCCCTCTCCAAAATGATTAAAAAAGACCCAGAGCATTTGGATTTACCTCTCAAATATTTTATAGACATGCTCAAGCAAATCCATAGTACAAATGTAAAATCTGGAGACATGCCAAACATGAAACAAGTTGCGCTCGACTGGGCTTCTTTTGACAGAGCTTACCTACCCAAAGAAATGGGAGATAAACTTTATACAATGGTTGAGAATGTTCCAGATCAACACACAATGCTACATGGTGATTATCATACAAATAACGTAATGGTTCGCAGTGGTGAAGCAATACTTATTGATATGGATACTCTATGTATGGGACATCCAATTTTTGAGCTTGGCTCCATGTTCAATGCTTTTGTAGGGTTCTCTGAGATTGACCACAATGTTAGTCAAAATTTCCTTGGATTTTCACATGAAACTGCAGGGATCTTTTGGCATAAAGCTCTTGCAATGTATCTCGACACACAAGACTTATCTCGTCTTAATGAAGTAGAAAACAAAGCAAAGGTCATAGGCTATATGCGCCTTTTACGCCGTACTATTCGCCGTAAAGAACCAAACCGCGAAAAACTAATAGACTTCTACAAAGAAAGCCTTATAAGACTAATTCCAACAATAGATGAATTGACATTCTAATTTTTTGTAAAGAGCCTTTCACTGTTCTTCTCTAGTTGAGCACAAAAGAAAGCTCAACTTTTGGAGAAGATGTAAAATTCCAAATAAGTTTTGCACCAAGCCCTACTTTAAGCTGAGTTGCATACATTCCAAGAACTGGAGACAAATAAAGATGGGCATACGCTTCTAGATTATGGACGTATGTACTCGCAAAAACGTTGTAAAGAGCATTATATTTTACATCCAAAGAAATTCTTTGAAGGTATAAACTTAAAGACCTATAACCTTTTTGAATTTCATACGAGAAAACGGTTACTTTTGCACTTGAACTAAGGGCAATTTCTTTTTTCTCAACAAAATAATGTGCTCTACAATCAAATCTAAAAGGCAAGTTATATGTAAAATTCCCAACACATTTAATTGGAATAAGAGATGGCAAAACAAGCGTTGTACTAACATAAGGGTCTAAATTTTGCAAAGCAAAAGATACTCTATAACCAAAAACATCATAATGCCCAAGGCCTGTTGCAACAGCATAACTATATGAAGTTTGGAACAAATTAGAGAAAGCAAGCTTGGGCTCTTCTCCAACAGACTGAGCCAGAGTAAAAGAAAAAGTGTCATCAATTATAAAAGTGCTATTTACACCTACTTCAAGGCTCTTTGCAACACTTGTTATAAAAGAAAAACCATAACCGTATGCATTAAATTTTTCATCCATAAAAAGTTTTGCCCCAGCACCAACTTCAAAATCTACCAGGCTACTTAAAGAAAGAGAGGCCCAAAGAGACGGTGAATTTTGGACATATGAACTAGAGATAGCCAAAGAG
>CAVDPO010000051.1:0-2820 GCA_963610855.1 Segatella copri | reverse complement strand
GACTTTGTAGCTACAAAAGGAAGTGAAAAGTATTACATACAATCTGCCTTTGCACTCTCTTCTGAAGAGAAAATAGCACAAAAACAACGTAGCCTTCTTTATATTCCAGATTCTTTTCGCAAGATTATTGTGGTTGGGGATAACATTAAAGTTAGACGAGACGAGAATGGTATAATGACAATTGGATTAAAGAACTTTCTTTTAGATGAAAACAGTTTGAGATTTTAACTTGTACATCATGAAAGCATTTGTACAAAAACCTCTAATATTATTTTGATACAGTTCCTTAGATACTAGACGCTAACATTAATTTGTGATATTGCTCTATGGGTTTTGTAAGATACTTTAGCAATTTTACAAAATGCTTTGCAAAATGTTTACAAAATGCCTTGCAAAAACCCTTTAGCCAAAGAAGAGTAATAAAATGAACGGATTATTATCTATAGCAATTGCGTTAGCAGCTGGTCTTCTAATGACCAGAATTTTTAAGAAATTACATCTAAACTTCCCAGATGTCACAGCTTTCCTCGTAGCGGGTCTTTGTATTGGTCCTTATGGACTTGGAAGACTTGGAATTGAAGGCCTTGGTTTTACATCTTTTGAAGCTGTAGATGCGGTAAGTATAGTATCTAGCGTAGCGTTAGGATTTATTGCATTCTCCATTGGAAATGAATTCAAACTTTCTCAACTTGAAGGCACAGGAAAACAAGCTACTATTATTGGAATTGTTCAAGCAGTAACAGCAATGTTTGTTGTAGATATTGTTCTAGTTGCAGTTGTCCTAATCACAAATGGCAAAACCTTGAGCCTTCCTGCAGCAATTACTCTTGGCGCAATAGCCACAGCAACAGCACCAGCAGCGACACTTATGGTAGTAAAGCAATACAAAGCAAAAGGAAAGCTAACAGATATTCTTCTTCCTGTTGTAGCATTGGATGATGCAGTTGGACTTATAGCCTTTGCCCTTTCTTTTGGGATTGCACAAACTCTTATCACAAACACAGTTAGCATAGTTGCAATCATAGTTAATCCCCTAATTGAAATTGTCGCTTCTCTATTGCTTGGCTCAATTATGGGTATAATTCTAACAAAGCTTGAGGAACTTTTCTTCTCAAACTCAAACAGGCTTTCACTGACAATCTCGTTTGTATTGGTGACAATTGCATTATCTTCAATGAGCTTTAATATTGGGCCTGTAACAGTATCGTTCTCCTCTTTACTAGTGTGCATGATGTTAGGCACAATGCTTTGCAATCTTTGCCCTCGTTCAGGCGACATCATGACAAGGGCAGACAAATGGACTGCTCCACTATTTGCGCTCTTCTTTGTTATTAGTGGCTCAGACTTCAATCTTAGCGTCTTCAAAGACCCAATAGTCATCCTAATTGGAGTCCTCTACATCATTGCTCGCTCTGTTGGGAAATACTTTGGTGCTCGCGAAAGTGCCAAGGCCACAGGTTGCGACTCCAACGTAGTCAAATACCTAGGCTACACCCTTCTTCCACAAGCCGGCGTAGCTCTTGGGATGTGCATCCAAGCAGAGGCTCTAGGTACTAACGAAGGCCTACTTATCAGAAATATTGTCCTATTTTCCGTGTTTATATATGAAATTGCAGGCCCCATGATTACCAAGTGGGCACTTACCAAGTCTGGGGATATTCAGGTCATGCCAAAGGAAAAATCCACACACAATCGCTTTGATATGCCAAAAGCGCCTCGCAATACCCATCCCCAAGCCCGATAATATTGAAAAAGCCAATTAGAGCCGTTTTTCGCCAGTTGCGCGTAAAAACGGTAAAACGTGGAACTCAAAACCGCTAAACGGCCGCTAAACAAGCTAAACAATAGGATATCGCTGCTGTCGCGAGAACAAATAATATCAGCCTAGTGCTACATCTAAAGCCATCATAAGACTAAAGCCAAACGCAAAGAAAACTGTGCCCAAATTTGAATGCTCGCCTTGAGACATTTCTGGTATAAGTTCCTCTACCACAACATAAATCATTGCACCGGCGGCAAAACTTAGCAAATATGGTAGAGAGGGAATAATAAGATGGGCAAAAAGTATTGTCAAGAAGGCTGCAATGGGCTCTACAACACCAGAAAATACTCCACCAAGAAAAGCTTTACTTTTTTTCTGCCCCTCAGCCTTAAGAGGCATAGATATAATTGCTCCTTCTGGAAAGTTCTGAATTGCAATTCCCAAAGACAAAGCAAGTGCACTTGTAGCAGTAATTTGAGCACTTCCTGACAAAAACCCTGCATACATTACACCAACAGCCATACCTTCTGGAATATTATGGAGAGTTACAGCTAAAACCATCATTGTAGTACGGCTTAAATTACTATGAGGCCCTTCCGTTTCGGCACTTCCAACATGAAGGTGAGGAATAACATGGTCAAGTACAAGCAAAAACAAAACACCAAGCCAAAAGCCAACAAATGCTGGAACAAAAGACAACTTGCCCATATTAGCAGATTGCTCAATAGCTGGAATTATCAAGCTCCAAATAGAAGCTGCAACCATCACGCCCGCTGCAAATCCCGCAAGGGAGCGCTGAACTAAATCCCCAAGAGATTTTTTCATAAAGAACACACAAGCGGCACCAGCAACAGTTCCCAAAAACGGAATAAGTAATCCCCAAAAAGTTTCCACTTCTATCACCTCACTCTAGAATACTCTTTAGTCTACTTAATTATTATACGGTAAAGAGGTTTTTGTAAAAACCGCTTTCTTTGTATTGATATTTGTATTGATATATTCAATAAATTCCGAGAAAAATAAAGTCCACTTTAGATTTCTCGCAATTTTTATTGAAC
>CAVDPO010000050.1:7140-10843 GCA_963610855.1 Segatella copri | reverse complement strand
CCAAGCCCTATAATTAGAACACCAATTAAAAGCATTACAGCAAATTTTGATTTATAACCTTTAAGTGCCATATTCGCCCTCCATAATCAACAAATACTTTTTATGAAAATCTTTTAGACAATGTTAATCTACTCAACAATTGAGTAAGTTTCAACTTCAAACACCAAAAGACTATTTGGTTCTATTGGACCACTGCTGTATTCTCCATATCCAAGATTTGGATGTATGTAGAAAATATAATGAGAGCCAATGGGCATTAGTTGGCAACCTTCAGAAAAACCGGCAATAACATTTGTAAGAGCAAATGAAGAATGTTCCCCTCTTTCATATGAAGAGTCTACGACTGTTCCGTCAAGAAGAGTTAACTCGTAATCAAGTTCAACGGTATTTGTCTCATTTGGTGTCTTTCCTTTGCCTTTTGAGATTATCTTGTACTGCAAGCCACTTTCTGTTGTATAAACATCCTTGTTTTTTGCGTTGGCAGCTAAAAAGTCCTCAGCTTCTTTAAGATTAGATTCTGCAAGTTCTGCCAATTTGGCTTTGTATTCAGCAACATAATCATTGAGTATTTGTGTCATCTCTTCCTCTGTATAAAGAGGCGTTTTTGCCGCATAATCCTCGTCGCCCATGAAAGCAAACTCGTCTATCATGTCTGGATAAAGCTGGTACTTATAGTAGTAATAGTAAGAGCCGGCATAATAGCCTACTACATAACTAAATTTTTCAATAAGGGTCTGTGGTTCTGTTGTACTTGCAGAATTTTCAGCAAATACACAAGATAAGGCCATCATTATAAATAGAAAAACAAGTAGTGCTTTTTTCATAAAAGTCACTTCTCCTCCTTTTCTTCCAATTTATTCTTTAATATTTTTTTACAAGTTTTTTGCAAAACTGCATTGTCTAAATTTCCTTTGTATAAATCTCCTTGCACAGCGCCAAGAGCGATCATGCGAGATTCTAAAGCTCTTAAAAACGTGTTTTTGTCGGCAAATGCACGAGGAGAAGCAAGCCTATGAGATGGTGTTTCGCATAAAAGCCTTTCTATAACAATGTTAGGAGATATACGTCGCAAAATATAAATTGTTTGTGCAATATGGCGTGTCATACAAGGAGCAGTTATTTCTCCTTGCATATACTCATCATAAAGCGCTGTGCCAGAAGCAATGTTTAAGTTGTGTATTTTTATTGCATTAGGATTAACTTCATTTATAACATCTATTGTCTTATCAAGTTCCCTCTTTCCTTCTCCGGGAAAACCTGTCAAAACATGAACACATAGCTCCAAGTCGTGCTCTTTTACCATTTTGCAAGCATCTTTGAAACATTTAACATCATGGCCACGGTGCATTTTAGTCAAAATTTCATCACTTCCACTTTGAAGTCCCAACTCAACACAAACAGGCCCATACTGCTCGTTGTAAGAAGATAAAAGAGCAAGCTTTTCATTGTCTATGCAGTCTGGCCTTGTAGAAACAATAAAACCTTCCCACTTGTGGCCCGCCAAAGCACAATCGTAAATTTCTTTTAGCTTTTCAACTGGTGCAAAAGTATTAGAAAAAGACTGTAAATAAAGTGCAAAATGCTCAACTTTATAGCGCTCTTTCAAAAAACGTATTCCTCGTTCTATTTGGTTTTGAATATTTACTTGTTTTTGCAAATTTTGAGCGTTTTGAACATCTTGAACACTTTGACTGCACGTAGAGCTTTTACATCTAGCCTTTGTATCAATACTTTCTTCAAAATCACTATCATGGCGGTAGATGCTTTCCTGAGTTCTGAGATACGCAGCTCTAGCACCTTGGCTATCACAATAAACACAGCCACGGGAGCCTTTTTCTCCACATCTATTTGGACACGAAAACCCCGCATCAATGCCAACGCGAAAAACTTTATGCCCAAAACGCTCAACTAGACTTGAAGAATACGATTTATATAAAGCCAACACAGCACCACCAACTAACTTAAAACAGACTCCAAAATCCACCTATTTCCATTCACAAACGCTTTGAAATCCATTTCTTTTTTTGCAGGAAGTTGCAACGCATTGACCCAAAGAATACCATCACTGCAAGAAATTCCAATCCCGCGGTCTTTCCTAAATCCAATAACTTTACCTAGTTTTGAAAAATCTTCTTTATTGCAATTACGTCCATCTTTATAGATATCTATCTCTGCTCCCCCTTCTCCTAAAGAGCCACTTTCAATGTCTTGAAAACCTCCCCAAACACCAGTGATAAAAATTTCACGCTCTCCAGCCATTGCATACGCTTTGGGCCAAGGATAAGAGGCACGAACTAGAGCATGGAGCTCTCGTACCGTTCTTGAAAAATCTAATTTGCCATCTTTCTTTTCAATCATTTTACAATATGATGGCTCACCTACTTGCTTATGCGGTAAAATTTCATTACATAGTGCCTGCTTTAGGACATTAGGGGCAAAAAGAGCTACCTCTTTAGAAACTATGTCTGTTAAAGAAGAAGTATTCTCTGTACCATCTAAATCAAATTGCGTCGTACCCCAAATATCGCCCTCGTCCATCTTCTCTCCAATTGTTTGGACACAAATTGTTGCATTTGAAAGCCCATGCAATATAGTAGCTTGAATTGGAGAAGGCCCCCTAAAACAAGGCAATTTAGACGGGTGTACATTAAACGTTCCTTTTGAAAAAAGAGACAAAAACATTGGTCCAAAAATTTTGCCAAAAGCAAAAGACACAAGAACATTTGCTTTTAATTCTTTGACAGCTTCACGTGCTGGAGTTCTCAAAGAGTCAAATTGAAGTACAGGAATTCCAAGCTCTAAAGCTGCGGTTTTCACAGGAGATGGGCATAGCTTAGATGAACGGCCTACACTTTTATCACAAGAAGTTAAAACGCCCACAACATTGAAAGATGATGCTAATGCTCTTAATAAAGGTACAGCAATTTGAGGAGTTCCTGCAAAAAGTATTCTCACATCATGTAGTTTTTCACAAGACAAAGTTTACTTCCTTTTTCTTTTGGCTCCACATCTTTTATTGTAAAGATGAAGAACTTTCTCTCTTTCTTCTTCGCTCAAACGGTCAATAAATAACCTGCCATCAAGATGGTCATTTTCATGTTGAATAACACGTGCAAGAAGCCCTGAAGCATCAAGTGTAAAAGCATGGCCTTTTTCATTTTGAGCACAAACTTTAACTCTTGATGGACGAATTACATTATGGTAAACGCCAGGAATACTCAAGCAACCTTCTTCATAAGGACAAGTATCAACAGAAGTCTCTATGATTTGAGGATTAATAAACACTTTTTTTGTACCATCATTGAGAGATACAACAAAAATTCTTTTATCTACACCAACCTGCGGTCCTGCAAGTCCAACGCCATTGGCCTCTTCTAAGGTGTCAAACATGGCATCAATAAGAAGTCCCAATGCATCGTCAAAAACCGTTACATTCTCACATTTTATTCTAAGTATTTCATCACCAATTTTGTATATATCTAACATGGCTAAAATGATACTCAAAGCAGGTCAACAGGGTCAACATCAATCTCTAAGACAACGCCAGAAGGAACAGAAATATGTGCCAAAACATTTTCTAAAAGAGATAGCATGTCACTGGGCTTTTTAGAGCGTAAAAGTACTTGAAAACGATAATTTGCTCTAATTTTCTCTATTGGACATTCGTTTGCGCCGTAAACTTGAACATCAAGACCAAAAGATG
>CAVDPO010000050.1:0-7130 GCA_963610855.1 Segatella copri | reverse complement strand
ATTTATCATCCTAGAAAAAGGAGGAAATCCCAAATCTTTGCGCAGTTGCAACTCTTTATCAAAAAAAGTTTCAACTTCACCACTTGAGGCCATAACTATTGCAGGATTGTCTTTCATTCTAGTTTGAACAACAACCCTTCCATTGGAATCAGCTCGTCCAGAACGACCAGAAACTTGCACTAAGAGGTCAAAAGTGCGCTCTTCTGCTCTAAAATCAGGTATTAAAAGACCGCTGTCAGCAAGAACAATTCCCACAAGCTGGACATTGGGGAAATTGAGCCCTTTTGCCACCATTTGAGTTCCAATTAAGATATCTAAAGAACCTTGGCGAAATTCATCCAAAGTATGTCTTATTATTGTTCTATCTTTAGAAACAATATCTGTATCTAAGCGTGCTGTTTTATGTTGAGGGAAAAGACTTTGTACTTCTTGCTCAACTTGTTCTGTTCCAAAACCTGAATACATGACATCTAATGAACCGCAAACAGGACATTCTTTTGTGGGTTTTTGAGAATATCCGCAATAATGGCATTTTAAGATTCCACTTCTTTTGTGATATGTCATAGCTACATCACAATGCGGGCATTTGAGTTCGTATCCACAATTTCTACAATGAAAATAATAACTGTAACCACGTCTGTTTAAGAATAAAATAAC
This sequence comes from Segatella copri, assembly GCA_963610855.1. Taxonomy (GTDB): domain Bacteria; phylum Spirochaetota; class Spirochaetia; order Sphaerochaetales; family Sphaerochaetaceae; genus UBA9732. The sequence continues at coordinate 6,473 of CAVDPO010000050.1, read as the reverse complement.
CTGCTTGCCCAATTCGAGAGTTTGTGCCATTTGCATTTGCAATTCTTTGCCCAAAATGCCCTCTTCTTTAGACATATCAGAGATGACAACATGAGGCATGTGGCCACCGCCCACTCGCTTAGTTAAATCTATTCTTTTCATTTTAGATGGGTCTTTCATAAGATACCAAGCTTCTAGGCTTGGTGTTGCACTTCCCATAAGAAGTTTTCCATTACAATTAGAAATTCGTTTTTGAGCAACTTGACGAGCATGATAACGAGGATCGTTTCCACTCTTATACGAGTTCTCATGCTCTTCATCAATGATTATTAGACCTAAATTTTCACAAGGCGCAAAAACAGCACTTCTAGCGCCAATGACAAGAGAAACTTCTCCCCTCTTTATACGCCTCCACTGCGCTATACGTTGAGAGTCTGTAAGACCTGAATGAAGTATTGCTACATTGTTTTTGAACCTTTGCATAACTTGTATTGCAAGTTGATGTGTTAAAGTTATCTCAGGCACTAGATATATGACTTGTTTTCCACTTTCTATTGTGCGCTCAGCACATTGCAAAAAGACCTCTGTTTTGCCACTTCCTGTTACTCCAAAGACATAAAAAAGGCCCTCTTTAGAGCCCATGACAGTCTCTACAGCTGTCTCTTGCTCGTCTGTCAATATGACATCTTTACGTGCTATTGCTTCTTCAAAATCCAAAGCTCCAAAAGAAGAATCTCTTTTGCCACCAGGTATCATGACATCAAGTATTTCACCCCGGCTTGAGAAATAAAACCTCTCCATCCAAAGCGCAAGTTCATATTCTTGCCTACCAAATAAAGGCTCCTTATCAATAGCCCGTTTTATGGGTTTAATAGAAAAATTTGCATTAGGTTGCTTTCTTAAGACATCAATCACATAGCCTTGAACTGTGCGCCTACCAAAAGGAACCATTACTCTAATTCCTGTAGATATGCTCATTTTCTCATCATCAAAACTATAAGTGAATTCTTGTTTAAGAGGCACAGGAACGACAACTTGTGCATATTGTATCATGTTGTAACAAGGCTCCCGGCAATACCAAGATAACGTGCAAGTTTTTTCAAATCTTCCCATACTTGACGTTTAAGAGAAAGATCTCTAAGAACAGCAGCCGGGTGATATGTACAAAGCATTGGAACACCCTCATAAAAGAAAAATCTTCCATGTAATGTTGCCATTGTTGCATCTTGCATTTGAGTCATGAGAGTAGATGCGGGTTTTCCAAGACACAGTATTGCTTGTGGTTGTATAAGAGCAATTTGCTGTCTTAAAAATGGAAGACAAGCTGTTTTCTCTTCTGGTAGAGGATCTCTATTTTGAGGAGGTCTACATTTAACAATGTTTGTAATAAAAACATTAGTATTACGGTCAAGTTCTATTGCATTAAGCCACTTATCTAAGAACTGTCCTGCTTTTCCTACAAAAGGACGTCCTGTATTGTCTTCTGTCTCTCCTGGGCCTTCCCCAATAACCATTACAATTGGATCTTTTGCACAACCTTCTCCAAAGACTGTGTTCTTTCTAGTTTTACACAAACCGCAACGAGTACAAGAAATACAGTCTCTTTGTAAAGACTCAAAAGACATATGAAGTCTAACATCATCATTAGAAGTATTAGAAACATTAGAAAAGCTAGAGAAACCTTTTCCCAATAAAGAAGGATTTGTCTCAACAGAATCTGGATAGACTTTTTTCACAGCAATAGAAAAGTTGGCCTGAGCTGTAGGACGTACAAGATTATCAAAATCCTTTTTTATGACATTCTCAAATTCATCTACAAGAGAGCCCACACATCCAAGAGCATTCTCCAAAGCACGTCTTTTTTCTTCTAAACTTGTCTCTTTAGTGCTATCTCTTTCAATGCTTGCCATACTTTTCCTCAAACCACTGGTACTCATTTTCATCATAGCTTACACGCCACAAATAAAGACCACTAGACGGAGCAGTCTTTCCAACAAGTCGTCTATCACAAGACTCAAGAACTCTTTTGAATTCTGTTAGAGGAAGTTCTTTTTTTGCCATATCAAGCATAGTTCCCACAAGAGAACGAACCATGTGATACAAAAAAGCATTTCCACATATTTTATAACATAAAACATCTTCTCCAAACATGGATTTTTGCATAGTAAAAGAAGACTCATAAATGTCTCTATATTTACTTGGACAAATATCTTTTGAAGATGCAAAAGTTGTGAAATCGTGTGTCCCAACAAGTAAAGAGGCGTATTCATTTAAGAGAGTTAAAGAAGGAAGTTCTTTTATAAAAGTTACAAGACCATCTCTAAAAGCATCTTTACCTTCTTTTTGAATTACAAAATACCTATACTCTCTTGCCATTGCACTGTAACGAGCATGAAAAGTTGGTGGCACGTCCCAACTTTTTTTAATTCTAATACTCATTGGAAGTCGTGCATTAAGTTCAAACAAAAATGCTTTTGCAGGAATAGAAGGTATAGAAGAATCATTGAACTCTGCATGAGCAACTTGTCCCATAGCGTGAACACCACTGTCTGTTCTTCCACTTCCACACACTTGAACACTGTCATCCCCCAAAAAAGAAACAATGGCCTGTTTTAGAGTTTCTTGGATAGATTTTGCATCATCTTGCGTTTGCCAACCATTGTAAAAACGCCCGTCATAAGACAATTCTAGTGCAACACGACGTCTTCCATTTGGGGCTGAAAATTCAAGAGGTCTTTTCCAGTCGCTTCTAGCCATTAGACTTACCAACCGTTTCCAACACTACCATTGCAATAGCAAGAGGCTCTTGATGGGTTATTGAAAGATGAATAGCAACACGTGGAGCATTATCAAGTGTTTTCCCACACAAAGCCAATGAAGGCTTTCCGCTCTCTTCTTTTTTTACATATATCTCTTTAGGAATGACTGTCTCGCAAAAACCAGTACCACAAGCCTTAGCATACGCTTCTTTAGCTGCAAAACGAGAAGCAAGAAATTGTGCTTTTATATCTTCATGAGCATTCTCAAGTAGTGCATATTCTTCAAGTTCATATTCGTTATAAACTTTTTCAAGAAAATGCCTATCTAGTTTTTTTACTCTTTCAAGAGAAACAGCATCAAGACCTATCCCGCTTACCACAATAAGACCTCCCTCTTTATAAAGAACTTCCCAAAGAACTTCCTAAAGAGTTCTCAGCAGAGTTTTTCAAAGAAAAATAAATCTTTACTTGCATTGGGTTTGTAGAGATTGAAACACTAGAGGTATCAACTACTCCATTTGGACCTTCTAGTCTTATTACAACAGGGGCCACACTTACGCCTTCATGGTCAACAGAAGAAAAATCAACACTTACTTTCACATAATCAATATCAAGCATGTATATTTGGTCTTGGCTCCCTTTTATGACCAAGTCTACACTAGTAGGAATATTGCTGTCTGCTTTATAGTCTTCTGGCAATGTTATCTCTAAAGGAAGTTGGACAGTTCTTGTTTCTTGCAATACTAACCCCAAAACAAAATAAGCAAAAACAGCCACAAGAAAACAAAGAATCTTTATTTGCCAGTTATAAAAAATCTTTTGAAAAAATTTATTACGCCTCATTTTTACCATCCTCAATTGCCACAGGCTGAATGTCTAAGTAATTAAAGAGAGACAATAACATGCCTTTTATTTCATCATGAGAGAGATCATAGTAAAGATTTCCATTACAAGCCAACGAAATAGCTCCAGTTTCTTCAGAAACGACTATTACAACGGCATCGGACTCTTCTGACACACCAAGAGCAGCCCTGTGTCGTGTTCCAAAAGAGGCACGAATATCGGTTTGTCCAGAAAGAGGAAGATAACAGCCGGCTGCAATTATCTTTGAGCCTTGAATTATCATAGCTCCGTCATGCAACGGGGTATCGTGGTCAAAAACCGTAACAATGAGAGCGTTAGAAATATCGGCATTCATTCTTGTTCCACTATCAATAATGTTTTTAATTCCAATTTTACGTGGAAATACAATCAAAGCACCTCTTTTCACCTGAACAAGACGTTGGCACGCACTTAAAATTGTTTCTATTTGGTCCGATGACGTTTGTACGCCACCAAGTCTAAAAAACCTAGAGCGTTTTCTTGCGCCAGGAGTAAATGTACGCCTAAGCTCTGGCTGATACAAAACACACAAAAACACCACTCCCGGGATTGCAAGCAGTTTCAAAAGCTTAGATAAAACATCCAAACCAAACAAACTACAAACAATATAAATGACAGCATAAGTTAAAACAGAGCTAATAATTTGAGATGCCCTGTTTTGAGCAAGAGAAATGTATGTGCTATAGAAAAATATCGTCAAAATCACTATTTGCACTGCAGCTCTAATGATTTGAGGCCAAGTTGTAGGCAACATTTATCTATTCCTCCGTCCAATTTAATGTTCTAGAAACTGCTTTATTCCAAGATTTAACTTTGGCATCACGAGTTTCTTGTGACATATTAGGCTCCCATCTTTTTTCTTCTCTCCAGTGGTTGGAAAGTTCCTCAATACTATTGAAAACACCAACAGAAAGACCTGCCGCATAAGCAGCTCCAAGAGCTGTTGTTTCAATGACTTGAGGACGTATTACAGGAATACCCAAAATATCAGATTGAAATCTCATAAGTGGTTCACTATTTGTAAGACCACCATCGACCTTCAATTTTTTCATTTTAATGTGGCTGTCAGCCTCAATGGCATTAAAAATATCGTTTGCTTGAAAAGCTGTTGATTCAAGAGCTGCACGACATATATGGTTTCTATTGCTATAACCAGTAAGACCAGCAATAACACCACGTGCATCACTTCTCCAATATGGAGCAAAAAGCCCAGCAAAAGCCGGAACAATATAGACTCCACCACAGTCATCTACCTTAGAGGCAAATTCATCAAGCTCTTGTGCGCTGTGTACCATTTTTAGATTATCACGTATCCATTGAACAAGAGAACCGGCAACAGCAATAGAGCCTTCAAGGGCGTAAATTGGAGGCTCTCCCTCTTTTTTATAAGCAACAGTTGAAACTAAGCCATTGTTTGAATAACAAAGTTTATCTCCGGTATTAACCAAAAGGAAGCAACCAGTACCATAAGTACACTTGCCAAGTCCCTCTGTAAAGCAAGCTTGTCCAAACAAAGCAGCCTGTTGGTCGCCCAAAATCCCACATACAGGAACTTCTCCTTGGAAAGGTCCGGCTGTAGACGTCATACCATACACTTGTCCTGTTGAAGGAACAATCTCAGGTAATGCTTTCTTTGGAATTCTAAAAGCAGAAAGAAGCTCATCATCCCATTGAAGAGTCTTAATGTTCATTAGCATATAGCGAGATGCATTAGTGACATCTGTTACAAAACAACGCCTAGCTGTAAGCTGCCAAGTAAGCCAAGTATCTATTGTTCCAAAAACAGCATCACCGTTTTCAGCTGCCTCCCGAAGACCCTCTACATTATCCAAAAGCCATGCAATTTTTGATGCAGCAAAATAAGGAGAAAACAATAGACCGCATTTTTTCTTAAGCCAAGACTCATCACAGCTTTTTTTGAGATTACTAATAAGCTCAGATCCTCTTAAATCTTGCCAAACGATTGCATTATACCAAACCTTGCCCGTTTTAGGGTTCCATGCAACAACAGTCTCTCTTTGATTTGTAATCCCAATACCAGCAATATCACTTGCTTGGGCGTCAGCTTCTCGTAAAGTTTTTACTATTGTCTCTGTAGTATTATCCCAAATTTCATAAGGATCATGCTCTACCCAACCAGGTTGTGGGAAAATTTGTTTATGCTCTATTTGATATGAAGCTTTTATATTTCCTTGTTCATCAAACAAAATAAACCTTGTACTTGTCGTTCCTTGATCTATAGCTCCTAAATACCTCATTTTGCCTCCATGCAATCCTTACTGCTATTGCGATTATATACCATTGAAAACCTATATTGGAAGTAAAACGACATTCCTTTTAGTATCACTTTCAAAATCTTTCCCAAGTGCATCTTCAAACAAATCTTTACCGCACACAGTTGTCATAACAGCATTAGAAGAACCTTCTTTCAAAATCCATTTTGCTGTTTTTTGAACATCTTTCAAAGTAAGACTTAAAAGCGTTTTTCTTCTTTTCTTATAAAGCGAAACAGAAGCCTTATATAAAATTTGCTTAAAAGATTGAGCGCACATCATTTGAGGAGTTGGAGGCTTTATATCTCTACCAATTATAGAAACAACAGCATATTCAACCTCTTTTGGACTCAATTTTGCACTAAAAGCCTTAAAAAATTCATCAAAAGTCTCGCTTATGCAAGGGTCACGATACGAAGAAAACACAAACAAATCTTCCATAGAATCCACATGGCAATCCACCCCGTACGCGCCATTGGTATTTCTAACACTGCTCCAAAGATAGCCACTAGAAAGCACACTTGCCAAAAGTATTGCACTAACCAAATCTTTCTCATATGTCTGTGCGCACCTTGGGAAC